>CAZQOH010000054.1:0-10368 GCA_964594355.1 uncultured Desulfobacterales bacterium | reverse complement strand
GTTTTGCCCTGCCCACCGTATTCTTTGTGATAGTGGATTCCTGTATATCCACCCTCATAAAGCCGTTTCTGAAAATCCTTGTAGGCAAGTTTTAGCTCTTCATGATTTTCATAACTTTGGCGATGAGAGGGGTCAAAACTATCCGGTAGGTTTTTATCCAACCACGAGACAAACTCTTTGTGAAAGTCCTCCTGTTCCTGTGTTAAACGAAAATCCATTTTTATTCTCCTTTTCTTCCTTGGACTACAATAATTTTAAATCCATAATTGTTTCCTGTTCTTGCATTTACTCGACTTCGGCTATCGCATTTCCTAGAACAACGCGACCGTCTTGGGTACTTGTTCGGATGATGTAATCCCCTTTGTCTGTCTTCCACCCTTCAATGATAAGAATTTCGCCGGGAAATACCACATTCATGAAACGCGTAGCAAATGATTTCAAACGAGACGGGTCGCTTTGACACACACTATGCACAATCGCTCTTGTTGCAAAACCATAGGTGCACATACCATGAAGAATGGGTCGCTCAAAACCGCCTTTCTTTGCAAAGTCTGGATCAATGTGAAGCGGGTTTTTATCACCGGTCAGCCGATAAAGAGCGGCCTGGTTCGGCGATGTTACATATTCTACAGCGAAGTCAGGCTCTTTTCCCTCAGGAGGTTCGAATTTTTCCGTTTTAGGTCCTCGGTCACCACCAAAGTTACCGGCACTGCGATCAAAAATGATAATATGGCTTTCGCATATCAGTTGATCATTTTCATCCTTGGCATTAAAAATGAAATTCAAAATCGCTCCTTTATCGCCTTTGTCATAAACAGAGTTTATAACACCTGTAGTATACATTGTTCCCGAGATGGGAACCGGTTTATGAAATATCATTTTTTGCTCACCATGCAGAACACTCGGTAAATGGGTGCCCACATCATCCTGCATGGTAAATAAGATGGATAGATCTCCTGCAATAGATACGAAGGAAGGAAAAACCTTTAGATTTTTTTCGTATATAAAATCGAGTTCATCCACCCCGGCTCCGATACTCAAAGCATAGAGAATCACATCGTTCGGGGTATAGGTGCGTGGTTTACCCTCGTATTTTTTGCCAATAATGTCTAAATTAAGAGCCATATTTGACCTCCCGCAGATAGTAGAAAAGCGTTTTAGCGATATATTACGTTTTTTTCCATTAAATAATTGAGGGGTCGGGGAGTTTTTTTCTCTCGGCATTTCCAGGCCAAGATTTTCTAAGTATTTAGCAGCGGGGGATACTTGCCCCCTCCGCATTCCACCTTCGGTGGCTGCGGTTTCCCCCACAGCTAAATACAAGAAAATCTAAGGCCTTACAATGATGTGTTCAAAAAACTCCCCGATCCCTCAAATAATTAGATTATAAATTTTGAATAGATGAACATATAATTTCTTCACTCTTCGGGCAAGTCTAATTCGCACATTTGCAGCGAAACCTTTGCAAAAAACCCCCTTTTGTCCAAATAGCGCTGTCGGTTGCGCCTTACGGCTTGAAAAGCTGCATACATTTTTTGAAACGGAACGTTATTTTGACAAACACTATAACTAAGCAGTCAAAATTGAGCATTTTTCAAAGGTCTCATGATGTTAAAGGTTCGGGAGAAAGCATTCGCCAAAAAATATCAAAATCCTGATTCATGGCTTCCACAAGCTTCCATTTTCTCCCAAAGTAATACCATGAATGAATAATTCGGTAACAAATCATATAAAAAATGTCCTGCAGCCGGCGGATGTCAATATCCGGATGAATATCTCCGCGTTGGTGGGCTTCGGTCAAGAAAATATCAAACGGTTCATGACCCAGTTTATAATTGTCCTGTTGCATCCAGGTTCGGGTGGGGACGGTGATAAAAGCCGCCACAGCCACATTTGTATTTTTGTCATAATAGTCCAGAGTTACCCAAAGGAGTTTGCGGAATATTTCCTTAGACGACTGGAGCCCTTGAATATGAAGCCTCTGCAGTTCTAATATATTCCGGATATGCTCTTCAATG
This sequence comes from uncultured Desulfobacterales bacterium, assembly GCA_964594355.1. GTDB lineage: Bacteria > Desulfobacterota > Desulfobacteria > Desulfobacterales > JAUVVS01 > JAUVVS01. The sequence goes on along the minus strand of CAZQOH010000054.1, from coordinate 8,350 downwards.
ATCCGGAACAGGATCTCTTCTTTGGAGGAAAAATATTTGTAAATGGTACCTAAGCTTAACCCGGATTTTTTACAAATCGTACGAATGTTGACTTGGTGAAAATCGTTTTGTGATAGAAGTTCAAGAACCACCGGGTACAGCCGCTGTTTGTGTTTTTGAGGTATATCCAGATTCTTTTTCATAAGTTCACACCATCAATGGGGATAGTAGGTTTTGGTGGTGTCGATCATGGCTTTAAAATTTTCCATTTTACATTCCACCGGGCAGGTACACCCCGTGCTCAAAATAAAGCCACCGTCTTTTCCAACCACATCGATGAGCTTTCGGCAATACTCCTCAACTTCCTCAACCTTACCTAAAGTCGTCAGAGCTGCCGGCACATCGCCCGCGATACAAATATGTCCGTTTAAGACTTCCTTGGCTTTGAAGATATCCGTCATGCTGTCGAACTCTGCAACTACCATCTTGGGCGGCAAATCCTTAAAATATGGTAAATTCATTGTATAATTCTGGTCGAGATGCATAACGGTAATGAGGCCTTCTTCCGCAAAGGCCTCGACCATTTTTTTCATGAACGGGTATTCAAACCTTTCATAGATGTCAAGGGAATAATAGAAACATCCGCTACGCTCCATGATCAGCATCACACCCGGTTCTCCAGATATCTGTGCGGCTTCAATGGTATCTTGGATCAGATCATCCACCATGGCTTCCATGGCAGCTTCAACTTGATCGGGGATTTCAAACAAGTCCATCGTGAACTCCACGAGTGTGCGTGTAGTGGAAAGGATCATCATGGGCGATGAAACAATTGCGCCGCAAAGGGATCTGATTCCGCGGGCGCTCCATGTCTCGAGTTCATATTGGTACTGCGCCATTTGTCGACGGGTCCATTTCAGAATCTGTTCTTCATTATAGGGTGTAAAGCGCCGGCGGTATTTTACCCGAAATTGGTTGTATCCCAATTTAGCGATTTTGTCGTAATCATCGCGGATTAAAACTTCCAGTTCCTGAAATTGGGCCACTTCATTTTCTCCAAAATCTTTTCCCGGAATCATGGTTTTGCCTAGCACCACTCCCGAATAAACGTGAGGGGTTATGGCCAGGCTGTATCCGGGTAAAATCATCCCATCCCATCCGCCGACTTCATCGAATACATCTACAATCGCATGAAAACCTTTGCGCATATCGCTGTAGCATTCTGCGACTTTCATTTCTTTGTGTTTGCAGGGAAAATAGATGTCCATTAAGGGGGCACAGGGTATACGATCCACAGGTTCCAAATTCACTGCCGCTTCGATACGCTCTTTGGGTGTCATAGTTTCTTTTATCATCGAGAAATTTCTCCTTTAATTATTTTAAAATAGATTAAATCACAACTAGTTCCCGACTAGTTTTTTGCAGAGGTTCAATCCATTTATCGCATCAATTGTCTGGGCATCGGCGCCCACATGTTTCCGTACCGTTTCCGTGGTTACACCGCCTCCAATGATGATTTTAAGTTTTTCCCTTAAGCCGGCTTCTTTAATTGTGTCCACGATTTCTTTCATGGGCTGAAATGCCGTGGTGAGCAATGCGGATAACCCCACAATCTGTGGCTTTAAATCCATTACGGCCTCCGCGAAGCGAACGACGGGAACATCAACCCCTAGATCATGGACTTCAAATCCGGAACCTTTGGCGACAGTGGCAAAGATGTTTTTACCGATATCATGGATATCCCCTTTGGGAGTACCGATAACCATGGTTCCAAAAGTGGGTTCGAGGGACCCAACCAGTTTGGGTTCCAGCAATTCAATGGCTTGAGTAAAGAAACGACTCGACATGATGAGTTCACTGAGGAAATATTTTCCGGTTGTAAAGCGTTCTCCGATGAGGTTCATCCCGGTCTGTAGTTCACGCACAAGATCTATCGGATCCTGGTCATCGATTAAGGCCCGTTCGACTTCCGCCAGCAAAAGGCTTTGATTGAAATCAACTAACGCTTTGGCGATTTTACTGCTCATTTTTCGACCCTCCTTTATTAATACTCACACACGATTTAACCTTTGCAACGATATACCGGTTGTCATAAATATATTCCGATTGACCAGCGTCTGAACTTCCGAGCTAATCGTGGGTACAATTTGAAGCGTTCTACGGCTCGCTGCGCTAAAATTAAAGAACTCGACCTCGCTACGCTCGGGACTCAAACAGCTTCAATTTTTACGCTCCGCTTCGCCAAGAACGCTTAATCAAATGTCCCCAAATTGATTAACTCGGAAGCTCAGACGCTGCATACATTCTTTGAAATGAGACTTTATTTTGGCAAACACTATAGTCCTAAGTCTGTATTCGATTCGTATATAATAGATCTAAGATTCATTGTCAACATAGTTTTTATAATAATGTTATTATTTTTATACATTAATAGAATCATAGATATTTTTAAATTGGAGAAACGGTTATGGGTCTAAATACAACATTTTGCCGGAAAACAATTTTTCAGCAAGACGCTAAAAATGAATTGGTTTTTGAACATTTCAATTATGCACATATTGTGATATGGAGCTCAATGATGTTGTCAAATCTGACAAGTAGGATTTTCTTGCTGTTTCAAATCGTACTTATGAGAACAATTTTTTAATTTAGATTTAAGTAAGGATTAAGTTATGCGTATTGCAATCATCGCCGACATTCATGGAAACTTGGTCGCGTTTGACGCGGTTTTGGCGGATATTAAAAAAAGACGCGTTGATCAAATCATCTGCCTGGGGGATGTAACGACCATGGGGCCGCAGCCGAAGGAAGTGATCGCGCGGCTGCGAGATATCGGCTGCCGATGCTTGATGGGGAATCACGAGTCGTGGATGCTCGATTTGAGTCTGCTGGACAGACTCAAAGGCGCTCCGGATTGGTTTGTGGGCTCTATTCGGTGGTGCGCCGAACAGCTTGCCGAGGATGAATTGGAATATTTAGGTTCGTTTCAACCGACGTTAGAGATTCCTATCGATGCCGCCAACCGCATCTTCTGCTTCCACGGTTCCCCTCAATCCAATATGGACAGCATTTATCCCACGACTCCGCCTGAGGAGCTAAATAAAATGTTCGCTGGACACAGCGCTCTCATCATGGCCGGTGCCCATACGCATGCTCAGATGTTGCGCCAATATGAGGGGAAGCTGATCATCAATCCGGGAAGTGTGGGTGTCCCTTTTGAGCAGCGGCCCCCGAAAACGTCCCTGCGATTTCTACCATGGGCTGAATATGCCATCGTCAATTCAACCAATGGAATTGTGAATGTTGAATTACTGAGGGTTGCGTTTGATCTCGATCAAGTGCGAAAAGCGCCGATGGATCCTAACCACCCGGCGCGTGAGATTTGGTTGACCAATTGGAAAGGTTAGGGGGTTTGCCGGTTGCTGTTCATAAATAGCCAAATCAATACTGAGACCTTTGCAAAACGCCCCCTTTTGCCCAAATAGCGCTGCCGGTTTCGCCTTCCTTACACCGAACATGTTATGACTCAGAAGCAAGGCAGGGAAATCTGGTATAGGGAATTTAAAACACGAATATGCAAAGTTGAAAGCGATTATGGATTTTATAAGTAAAAAAGGTTGATGAAAAGGTTATGGACATACTGGATAAATTGCGGGGCGGTGATTTGAGATCAATTGGCCGCTCAAATGAAGTTGCAGGAGATATCGAGAAAAATGTCTCACTGTTCGAAACAGTATTCAGAGGCCTTTATGATAGCGAACCAATTGTAAGAATGAGGTCGGCTGATGTGATCGAAAAGGTAACCCAAAACAAACCGGAATTATTATTAAACCATAAGAAAGAAATTATCTCGATTCTGAGAAGTGAAACGCAACAGGAAGTATGCTGGCATATAGCCCAAATGATTCCGAGACTGAAATATACACCGGAGGAAGAAAAAGAAATTGTAGACGGGCTAAATAAGTATCTGTCAAATAAGAGCAAAATAGTCAGGGTTTTCGCATTGGAAGCCCTTACGGATTTGGCGGAAAAAAATAAAGCAATAGTAAAGGAAGTTATCAATACAATCCGGCTGCATGTAGAAACCGGTAGCCCCGCAATTCAAGCACGCGGAAGAAAGCTATTGAAACGCTTAAATGAAAAAGGAGAATAGAAAAATGATTGCATGTTGTGGATTAGATTGCTCCAAATGCGAAGGATATCTTGCTACTCAAGAAGATAATGATGCTAAACGAGCAGAAGTGGCAAAAAAATGGTCTGTACAATATAACACCGATATTAAAACGGATCATATTAATTGTGATGGATGCAGAACTGAAGGAAAAAAATTCTTTTATTGTTCAGATATGTGTGAAATTCGTAAGTGTTGTATGGATAAAGAGTTAGAAAACTGTGCCGTCTGTGAGATGTATATATGTGATAATCTCAAAGCGTTTATTGCATTAGCTCCGGAAGCGGGTAGTGCTTTAGAGAAATTACGTATTCGATAATTACTAGCTGATCTTAAAATGCGATTATTTTTATAAGTTGTGTCGTCATCTACTATAGAAGCGTTAAAAAGAGAATACTGTTTTATTCAAAATTCATATATGATGGTTTCGTAAAAAGTCGAAAAGCTAATGGCTTGGAATATTACCATGGGGCTATACCGGTTGTCATAAATATGTTCCGATTTCAGCTGCGCTAAAATTAAAGAACTCGATTTAACTGGGCAGGCAAAATTGAGCATTTTTCAAAGGTCTCAGCTCTATCTGATTTGTTTCCGGGCAAATTCGCCTATCTGGGCTATTGCTTCCTTTGTCTCCGGCAATTCATGTAATCCAAAGAAGGGAAATACATGAAGCATATCATCCCATGTCTCCAGAGTAACATCGACTCCAGCAGCCATGGCCTTGTCCACAAATCGGGTGGAATCACAATAGAGCATTTCACATGTGCTCACCTGTAAAAGAAGTGGTGGTAATCCTTTCAAATCCGCTAATAGGGGAGAGACCAGGTAGTTACAGGGATCTTCTCCCGCCAGATATGCAATTCTCCACCAAAAAACCCCGATATCCGCCAGAATAGGATCGGTATCGCCATTTTCAAAATAGAATTTATCATGAAATGCAATGTCGGTACTTGGTGAAAGACAAATTGCTCCCGCTGGAAGAGAAACTCCGTCATCACGTAATTTTAATAGTGTTGTGAGCGTTAGACTGCCTCCGGCGGAGTCTCCGGCGATTATTATATTTTCGGGTTTTATACCTGTCGAAAGGAGCCAGTTGTACGCACCAACGCAGTCTTCCAGATGTGCAGGGTGTGGATGTTCAGGGGCGAGACGGTAATCCAGACTTACCACCTGCATCTTGGTAGCCTTTCCCAGGGCAATTGTGAGTAATCGATGACTATTGGGAGAACCCAGTATCCAGCCTCCACCGTGAAAGTATAACAAGACCCGTCCTGCTATGACACCAGGGACGGTTTGTCGCTCCGCTGGAACGCCCCCTGCGTGGATCGCTTCTAGTTTCACATCCTCAGGGATAGGATATTTCTTTTGCTTGATATCTGCAACGTAGTGGGATGTAAATCGATGTAGTTTTGCAAGAAAGAGCATTTCTTCTTTTGTTACTAACCCCATTAATTCTTCACTTACCCCCTTGTTCTTAAAAAAGAGGGCATTCCCATCCATCACTTTATTCCAAAGTGCTTCGAAATCAACGTTTTGATTCTCTTTTCGCTGAAGATACTCCGCTGTACCCGCCATCCGGTTCTTTTGAAGTTCGTCCGTAAGCTCGATCACATCTGTACGTATTTTTGATTTATTTAGAATTGGCATTCTTTTTCTCCCGCTTTATAAGGATTCACTTTTAAAGGAACTGCTTAATGGAAAAAACTGCATTACTTTTTACTGATGATGAATTTGATTCGAAGGAAAAAATCCTGCACAATATATAGCAGAGCCAGTAAGAATGATGCGAGTGTTTATATTGAAATCCCAGTGGATGTGTCAGAGCATGTTTAACCGGTGTTTGATTGTAAAACGAGCGAGGATTTCCTTTACTCTGTCTTTGACAATATCATCTGACACCTGTGGAGCAGCCTTAATATTTATGGTAGCCATCGATCCGTGGACCTTATCTTCAGCCACGCTTACCTCAATGGATTCCGCAATATCGCCAAGGACATCTAATTCCGACTCATAGACCCGCTTAATAGCATCCCAACGGAGAGCAGGTTTAAAGATTTTTCCCACCGGAGTCAGCGGCATTTCATCGAGGATGAGGATTTCTTTTGGGATAGCTGCTCGTTCTCCGATATGCTGCTTTAAGTGTTCGAGAATCTGCTCCTCTTTTAGATCTGACTCTTCCTGAAGTTGCACATAGGCAACAGGAGTCTCTCCCGCATGGGGATCCGGTCTTCCAACGGCGGCCGCAACCTGTATCCCCGAAAGACGGTATAGCGGTCCCTCGATGATAGCCGGATCAATGTTATGACCTCCCCTGATAATGAGTTCTTTCTTGCGACCGGTGAGCCAGAAATATTCATCGGAGTCCTGTCGCCCCATGTCTCCTGTATTGAACCATCCTTCCTTGGGCCAGATACCTGCATTATGGGTTTCGTCCAGATAGCCGTTGAATACATTAGGTCCTTTGATGCAGATTTCACCGATCTCATCGGTTTCGGCCTCCCTTGCGAATCGGCCATTATCATCCGTAATAAAGACAGCCATTTGGTGGTAGGGAAGTCGAAGACCAATGGAACCGACTTTTCTCTCACCGTGTAAAGGATTGATGGAGGATACACAAGTCCCCTCGGTAAGACCATACCCTTCAAGAATCTTCATTCCGCTGTGGGTTTCAAATCGCTCGAAGAGTTCCACAGAAAGAGGAGCGGCACCGCAACCGGCAGAACGAAGGGAGGAGATGTCCGCATCTTTCTTGGGGATGTCAAGAAGCACGGATAGAACCGTGGGAACAGAAGAAAACGTCACAGCCCGGTAGTGCTCCACGATCTTATAGAAGTTTTTCATGATCGAAGTATCTCGATAGCCCATGGGACTGAGGAGGAGCACATGTGCACCTATAGAAAAGGGCCCAGAACCGGTCACCGTGGTCCCGTTTACGTGAAAAAGGGGAAGACCGCACATGGTAACTTCCTCTGGTTTCAAATCAAAGGATGCCATAAGCATAAAGGCCATGACCGCTTCGTTGAAGTGGGTGTGCGGAGCCAGCTTTGGGGTCCCCGTTGTCCCGCCTGTATGATACATTGAAGCAATATCCTGGGGATTAATCACGCGGTTTGAGTCGAGTTTGTCACCATTGTAACGTGTGATGATTTCGTCGTACCCGTAAATCCCCTCCTTTTCACTACTCGGCCCCATGACCCGAATGATGGCTTTAAGATTGGGCAAATCATTGCGGATGGCTAAAACCTTTTGCCAGATATCTGATCCAGGGAATTCGCCCAGAGCCACCAGTATTTTGGTCCCCGCGGCCTGACAAATCTCACGAATGGTGGAAGGTTCAAGCATGGGGTTTATGGGATTGACAATACCTGCTGCCTCTCCTCCCCAAAGCACATAGTGTGTTTGCGGAAGGTTGGGAAGGATGTAGGAGATGACATCCCGGGATCCGATTCCCAGGTCATGAAATAGATTCGCCGTTCGTGTCACCTGGGCTAAGAGCTCCCGGTAGGTCACCTGCTTTGGATCGGTGTAAGTATCCCCTGAGAGAATAAAGCTAATGGCCGTGGCCTCGGGATCAATGGCCACTCCATGTTTGATCATGTCATAGGTGTTGAAGAACTCAAGTCTGTCTTCAATAAGGGTTTTCTCAAACTTTTCGATATCTGCAACGGTGATAATCTTAAGTTTTTCCATGAAAAGTTTCTCCTTCCTTATACGAGACCTTTGCAAAACGCTCCCTTTTGACTTCCGCTACAACGGGAAGCATTTTTCAAAAGTCTCTTGGTATCTAAAAAGGAAACAAATATTTAGTTTTAAAATTTAGAAATAAATAAATGGAATAATAATATAGTTATAGCATGTTTCCATTTAGGAAACTTAATATCGCATTTTCAAATTCCTTGTCAAGTGTTTTCTATCTGAGGTTGGAATTTCGTTGAAATGGAACTCAGGATCCAAAGGAAAATTGTATTTAATAACAATCCCTTAATGAAACGCCTGTGTCAACAAAGAGGATACATCCCATCGTTCCATGCCTGGATGGCATACAGATTAACTCCGGATAGTGTTAACAATTTCACCGTAAAAAATCGATATTGACGATAAAGCCCGCTTTGGTTATACAGAAGGTTACTGTTTTTGCTAATGGGTGCTTCAATTTTTACGCTCCGCTTCGCCAAGAACGCTTAATCAAATGTCCCCAAA
>CAZQOH010000053.1:0-10375 GCA_964594355.1 uncultured Desulfobacterales bacterium | reverse complement strand
AAAATTGAAGCTGTTTGAGTCCCGAGCGTAGCGAGGTCGAGTTCTTTAATTTTAGTGTAGCGAGCCGTAGAACGCTTCAAATTGTACCCACGATAAGCTCGGAAGTTCAGACGCTGGTCAATTGGAACATATTTATGACAACCGGTATAATTATCGCTATAAAAGAATTTTAACAAAATAATTGAAATTTGTATGTTGGAACTGTTACAAGAAGACAGTTTTGTGCGATTCAAAGTTTGAATAGAAAAGGAGAAGTTTTGGCACACTCATCTAAGATTTACCCGGATCACCCGCAGGTGGCCGTGGGGGCGATTGTTTTTAAAAATGATAGAGTTTTACTGGTGCGACGGGGTCAATCTCCTTCAGAAGGGTTATGGGCAATCCCGGGGGGAAGCGTGGAGCTTGGTGAAACCCTTCAAGAAGCAACAGAACGGGAGATTTTTGAAGAAAGCGGTCTTACCATAAAGGCAAAGGAACCTGTCTTTACTTTTGACTTTGTTGAGCAAGATGATAGTGGGCGTATTCGTTACCATTACGTAATCGTTGATTTGTTGGCCGATTATGTTACCGGTGAACCTCGACCCGGAGATGATGTCACGGAAGCACGCTGGGTTTCATCTCAAGAGATGAAAAGGCTAGAGGTTAGCCCAAAAACACTGGAATTGTTAAGAGAACGCTTTGGATTCGGAATATAAATTTGAAATCGAATAATTGTTATTGGGAAAAAGATTTAGAGAAGCGTTTGCTGAATTCGCTTTCATTCTCCACCAGATCGATACCTTTAGCCGTAATAACGGCTGAACTGGCAATAAATGGGGGGGAAGGAAAAGATTTGGAAAGTTCAATGTATCCACATTTTTCAAGGTAAGCAATGTTCCAATTAAGATCCTTTGTATTTGTATGACACTCTTCTTGGATCTGCGATAGCTCCACAGGAGCATATGGAAACTCTTTGAATATTTCATAGAGTGTTCTTAGGATACATTGTCTTAATGTGATATAACGCTCAATATCGTTTGACTCACGCTTTTCTGGCATTTGTTATCCTTAAATCTGAAATCTTCAATTGAGAAGATTCCTTAAATCTGAAATCTGAAATCTTCAATTGATTCATCCGCCATACCGATAGTAAATACCGGAAACAATTGCCCACCCTAATACAATTACCGTTAAAACAGCACAAAAACCGGAAAGGATTTTATGAAAAAGATTTTCCTCTTTTTTCTCTTTATACCCCAGAAAAAAACCTATAATTATACCGGCAACAATCCCCCCACCATGGCCCCAATTGTTGATTCCCGGCATAATAAATCCGAAGAGAAAGAGCACCACAGCCCACCCGGCAACCTGTTTATAAATGGCCTGTCCATAAATGCCTCCGCGGCTTTTGCCATAATAGATAATAGAACCCATAAGACCGCATATTGCGGCCGAGGCGCCTATTGTGAAAGTCACACCGGCCAGGTAAGAGATTCTAAAACCGATAATACCGCTGAGAGTATAGATGATAAACATTCGATAAGCCCCGTATTCCCGGGCAACCATAGGAGCTAACTGTTTAAAAGCAATCATATTAAAGAGGATATGTAAAATTCCACCGTGAAGGTAATTGGCAGATACAATCGTCCACCATCGATGTAATCGGTCAATTGGGATGGTTCCCGTTGCTCCTAAAAGCAGAAGACTTCTATTTTCAGGTGATAGGATGTAGAATGGATTCATAGATAAACCGGGCAACCGAGAGTTGAGTAGCAGCGAGATTATAAATATGCCGACGTTGACATAGATTATTATCCTTATGAGCTGATCGGTATTACTAAACCCCATCGTTATAATATTGTTTTTCCATAATGACCCAGGTCGAGTCAGCCCGCAATAAGGACAAATTGTTTCGTCCACACTTATCAGTTTTCGGCATTTTGGGCAAAGAATCGATTGCCGCTGGTGCTTTGTCATAACTTATCCTTTTGTAATAGTTCCGCCACAAAGACCCGAAGACACAAAGATTATATGGATTATTTTTTTAAAAAGGTTTTGATTGATATCTCTTCTTTGTGCCTTTGTGCCTTAGTGGCTGAACTTGTACGTCCTTTTAATTTCATAATATTTGAATATATAACCTGAATTATTATCATCACATCTAACTATTGTAAAGTAATGCTTCTTCTTATAGAAAAATAACAGCTGCATAAGTTGCCTTATTCGAATCATTTTAATTCCATTGCAATAAAAAGAAAAATGTGGGAATTAGTATAAAAACAATTTAACTCTAAAATTAATGAAATCGATCATGAAAAAACTAATATTCCTATTTATTATTATAACAGTTGCAAGTTTTATAAGCTGGCAAATATATCAAAATATATCTTTTTCAGACAAAAAAATTAATCACCGCCAAAAAATACCGCCTGTTGCAGTGGAAGTGACTCCTATCCAAAAAACCACCATTCATGATATCGGACTTTTTACAGGTACCTTGTACCCCAGATCGCAGTTTATTGTAGCTCCAAAAATTACCGGACGGTTGGAGAAACTTTTACTAAATATTGGAGATATAATTAAGCAGGATCAACTCATTGCAGTTCTTGATGATGATGAATACCTTCAACAGGTGGACCAGGCACGTGCTGAATTGGAAGTGGCTAAAGCAAACCTTGAAGAGAGCCGTAATGCACTTGAAACTTCAAAGCGTGAGTTTGAGCGTACTATTGTGCTTCGAAAAAAGAAGATTGCCTCAGAATCCGAATTGGATGCTGCCAGGGCTCAAAATACAACACAAGAGGCAAAGCTTAAAGTTGCCTCAGCCCAGTTGTTTCAAAAAAAAGCGGCTCTTAAAGCGGCAAAAGTCCGTCTATCTTATACACAAATCAAGACGCCACGCCACAATAAAAAAGGATACAGAGTAGTGGGAGAAAGGTTCGTGGACGAAGGTGCCATGCTTGCGCCTAATGCCGCCATAGTTTCTATTCTCGATATAGGTTTCATGACAGCCGCAATTCATGTCATCGAACGAGATTATTTCAGGGTTAAAGTTGGCCAAGATGCCGTAATTACAACAGACGCCTTTCCTCATAAGAAATTTTTTGGAAAGGTAATCCGTGTGGCTCCATTATTGAAGGTAACTTCCAGGGAAGCAAGAGTTGAAATCGAAATTCCCAACCCCAAAGGTCTTCTTAAGCCGGGGATGTTCGCTCGGGTTCAGATAGAATTCTCACGTCACGAAAACGCAACGGTTGTACCAATAGACTCTTTAGTAAAGCGTAATGGTAAACAGGGCGTTTTTCTTGCTGGTACCCGGCAAAAAAAGGCTTTATTCACCCCCATAACCATTGGTATTACTAACGGCAAATTGGCCGAAATCACCAACCCTTCTCTCACAGGATTTGTTGTAAGTCTGGGACAACATCTACTTTTGGATGGTTCTGCAATCATTGTGCAGGAAAACAATTCTCGTTACCCAATCATCAAAAAAACAGATAGCAAAGCTGAACAAAAAAAAGGTTTAGACTCTGGGGGAAACCAATGAAACTCTCCCGCTTTGCTGTTCGCCGTCCCGTATTAACCATCATGACTGCCCTTATCGTGCTGATCTTAGGTGGAATCTCCCTGACTCGCCTTTCCATCGATCTGATGCCCGATATTACTTATCCAACCATGAGTATCACTACCAATTACGAGAATGCAGGCCCTGAAGAGATTGAAGAATTAGTGACCAAGCCTATAGAACAGGCAATGAGCGCGGTTCCCGGAGTTGAAAGTGTTATGACGACTTCTGCCGAAGGCCGCAGTCAGGCCCGCGTATCATTTACATGGGGCACAGATCTGGATGTTGCGGTAAACGATGTAAGAGAGCGCCTGGACCGTATTATCCCGTTTCTCCCGGAAGGGGCCGAAAAACCCAGATTACGTAAATTTGATCTGGCCAATTTCCCCATCCTCATCCTTGGAGCTGCAGGCAAGCTGGATCCTATCCATATGCGCCGGATAATCGACGATCAGATCAAATACCGTATTGAGCGCCTGCCCGGGATTGCAGCCTTTAGTGTTCATGGCGGTCTCAACCGAGAAATTGCTGTGAACTTACATGCAGATAAAATCAAAGCGCTTGGATTGCCCCTGGATATGATTCTCAGCAGAATTAAATCGGAAAACGTAAATATCCCGGCTGGAACATTAAAAAGGGGAAATCTGGAAGTTATGATTCGCATCCCGGGTGTGTATACAGATCTGAAAGAGCTGCAAAATACGGTAATCGCCCTCCGGGAAGGAGTTCCCATTCAACTCAAAGAAGTTGCGAGCGTTGAGGATTCCAGTCAGAAAGTCACACAGATTGTTCGGATAAACGGTCGCCCGGGGGTTCGTTTGGCTGTCAACAAGCAATCGGGGGCGAACACTGTTGACGTTGCCAAGAGGGTTTTAAAAGAGGTTGAACGGATCAACCGTGACATCCCTCAGATTCAGATAATTCCAATTATCGATACCGCTGATTATATCCAGCGTTCAATTAAAAGTTTGGGTTATTCAATCCTCTATGGCGGGTCATTGGCTATGCTTGTCCTTTTGTTTTTTTTGCGGAATATACGCAGTACGGCCATCATCGTAACCGCCATACCCCTTTCAGCAATCGCCACGTTTGCTTTGATGTATTTCAGTGGTTTCACAATAAATATTATGACTCTCGGCGGCTTGGCATTGGGAATCGGAATGCTTGTGGATAATGCCATCGTCGTTCTAGAGAATATCTTCCGCTTGCGAGAATCAGGAATAGAACCTGAACAGGCTTCAGTGGACGGCAGCGAAGAAGTCACTGCAGCCATTGTGGCCAGCACATTGACCACGCTGGCGGTCTTTTTACCCCTCATTTTTGTGCGCGGCATGTCCGGTATCATGTTCAAACAGCTGGCATATGTGGTCAGTTTTGCCATAGGCTGCTCCTTAGCTGTGGCATTGACCTTGGTACCCATGCTGGCAAACCTGATTCTTAAAAATACAAAATTTGGAACATCTTCCAACACAACCCGTACCCGCAGAAGCTATCATATCACCGGCCACTTCCTTAATCGTTTGAGTGAAGCTTACGGCACTTTCCTTAACTTTGCACTAGATCACAAAAAATATGTAGTCATTATATCAATGCTTATCCTTATGGGTAGTCTGACATTGATTCCCAAGGTAGGAGTTGAGTTCATGCCCGCCACTGATGAAGGAGAAGTCCGAATAAATGCAGAAATGAAGGTGGGTACCCGCGTTGAGGTTGTCGATGAGATATTTAACACCATTGAGACAATCGTAACTCGCGAAGTTTCTGAAGTCAAAAATACTGTATCCTATATAGGGGGAACAAGCTGGCGGGCAACCGGTTCCCATACAGGACAGATGAGAATAGCACTAAAACCCGAAGCAGAAAGGTTACGATCCAGTGAAGAGATTTCAGCATCTTTGAGACCACATCTTTCCAAAATACCCGGCGTTTCCGTTCGCACCCGTGAAGGCCGTGGACTTTTTTTGCTACGGTTGGGGGCAAGGGGGCTTGAAAAAGTACAGGTAGAGATCCGAGGACATGATCTTGATACGGCCGAAGCCCTTGCCCGGCGTGTTAAAATTTTTGTGGAATCGGTAGAAGGTATTACAGATGCTTTGGTAAGCCGCGAATCAGGTAGACCCGAGGAACTGATCATCGTGGACCGCCAGAAGGCCGCTGCCATGAAACTCAGTGTTTCCCAGATTGCCAATATGCTCCAAACAGTTCTTTCAGGTACCCATGCAAGTGATTATCGAGAAGCCGGAGATGAATTCAGGATAATGGTTAAACTCATGAATGCGGAAGAAACGAATATTCGCGAAATCCTGGATCTTACTCTGACAAACGCAGATGGAGATCCTATAGTCCTTCGAAATGTTGTCACAGTTCGAAAACAGAAAGGTCCGGTGCTTATTCATCGCAAAGACCAGGAACGGATAGTCACGGTGTCGGCAAATACCAGTGAGAGGGATATGGGCTCTATTCTTACAGACATAAGGAAAGGACTCAGGACAATCCCCGTTCCCAGTAATTTCAGCATAACCTTGGGCGGTGATTATGAAGAACAACAAAAAGCATTTCGTGAATTGATGACAAGTTTCATCCTGGCGCTGGTGCTGGTTTATATGGTCATGGCCTCCCTTTATGAATCGCTCAGGGATCCATTCGTAGTGATGTTCTCCGTTCCCTTTGCCGCCATTGGTGTTATTCTGATGCTCCTGGCGACACGAACCACATTCAACGTCCAATCCTTTATCGGATGCATTATGCTGGGAGGAATTGTCGTCAATAATGCCATCCTTCTGGTCGACCACATAAATCTCCTTCGACGACGCGATAGAATGCCACTCAAAGATGCCATTGTTGAATCCGGTCGAAGAAGGCTTCGACCGATACTGATGACAGCGATGACAACCATCTTGGCATTAACCCCGCTGGCGATTGGTATAGGAGAAGGAGGCGAAGCACAGGCACCACTTGCGAGGGCGGTAATCGGAGGTCTGCTAAGCGCAAATTTTGTTACACTTTTTCTGGTTCCAACGGTTTATTCAATTTTTGGACACAAGTCTGAAAATTAAAACCGCTCAATTTAAAGAAAATGTCTGATGGAGAATAAAGAGAGTGATTTCTGAAAAATTCAGTTGGTTGCTTAATATAATCATTTTTTCAAGCCTTCTGTGTGCTTTTGCGCAATCCTGTACAGTGCATAAACCAGGTAAACTCAATAGCACAAATGACAGCCTTGAACAGTTTACCAAAAAAAATGCAACAACATCCGGTGAGGACTTACATGAATCCAGTGCAACCAGACCATCCCTGAAAGCTGAAGGACCAATTGAGATCACTATCGAAGATGCTATCCTTTTTGCATTTGAGAATAATCGTTCACTTATTGTTGAAAAATTTAATCCTTCCATTCGCCGCACACTTGAAGACCAGGAAAGTGCAATCTTTGATCCAATGTTTACCGGCGAATTGGCAACCGCATATGAAAAAATCGATCAAATAGATGGGAATGTTTCTTTGACACCTTATAAAAGGAGAGAAGAAACAGATATGGAAATTGAGGCTTCAAAGCTTTTTCCCACAGGAACAGATGTAGCTGTTAATTTCTCAGAAAATTTCTCAGAAAAAGATAGTCTAGGTGATTTATATAAATCCCGTGTGGGTATGAGTGTTACTCAAGCGCTTTTACGGGGTGCAAAAACCGAGGCAAACCTTGCCGGAATTCGCCAGGCTCGACTGGAAACTCACATCTCTCGATACGAGCTTCGAGGATTTGCCGGATCATTATTGGCACAGATTGAGAAAACATACTGGAACTATGCCCTTGCAATTCGGCAAGTGGAAATTTACCAGGAATCGTTGAAGCTGGAAGAACAGCATGTCCGAGAAACAAAGGAGTTGATAGAAGTTGGAAAACTGGCAGAATCAGAACTCACTGCGGCACAGGCAGAAATTGCATTGCGCCGGCAGGATCTCATAAATGCAAGCAGCACAATGGAAAAGACACGTCTGTTTTTTATACGTTTGCTTAATCCATCTGGGCCGAACATCTGGCAACGCAAGATCCTTCTTCTTGATCAACCTGCCGTACCTGAAGTAAAACTGGATAACGTAAATACCCATGTCATGCTGGCGTTGCGCATGCGTCCCGATCTCAATCAGGCACGTTTGAATATGAAGCGAGGTGAACTGGAAATCATCAAAACAAAAAACGGTTTACTTCCCAAAATGGACTTATTCATCACCCTTGGGAAAACCGGCTATGCTGAATCTTTCGGCGATTCTATAAACAATCTCACTGAAGATGGTTATGACCTGTTTGCCGGTGCTAAATTCCAATATCCCATCGGAAATAAGGGTGCTCAGGCTCGTTATCGTCAATCGTTTCTTATCCATGAAAAGTCTAAAGAGGCCGTTGAAAATCTTGCCCAACTCGTTGAACTCGATGTCCAATCGGCTTACATCGAGGTAAATCGATCAAAAGATCAGATTTCCGCAACGGAATCTATCCGCAAACTTCAGGAGGAAAAGCTGAATATTGAGATTGAAAAGTTTCGTGTAGGAAGATCGACTAATTTTCTGGTGGCACAGGCGCAACACGATCTAGTTTCAAGTAAGATTTCAGAGGTTCGGGCGGTGATAAATTATATTAAGGCCCTGGTTGAACTATATCGACTCGAAGGGTCGCTCCTTGAACGTCGTGGTATTTTTGCACCGGGTCGAAACCAAACGCCTTAATACATTTTTCTTTATCATGAGGTAAAATCATGGATATAAGACTGATTTACATAACAACAGGAGGAAAAGATGAAGCCAGGACAATCGGCAAAGAGCTGGTTTCATCCAGGCTGGCTGCATGTGTTAACATTATCGACAATATGAATTCCATGTATTTCTGGGAAGGCAAGATTCAGGACGACAAGGAAACTATTCTCATAGCCAAAACCACAGAAACTCTTGTTCCGAAATTAATCGAAAAAGTAAAATCCATACATAGCTATTCATGTCCCTGTGTCTTGAGTTTGCCTGTTTTAGATGGTAACAAACAATTTTTGGACTGGATTGTGGAAGAAACAACTAACAATGAACGATAAAATAGATCTTATCGCCAAAAAAATTTCAGAAGGCGGAAAAAACGTTTTCTTTACCGGCGCCGGAATATCAACCGAAAGCGGAATTCCCGACTATAGAAGTCAGGGTGGTATCTGGGATCAGTTTCGTCCGGTATATTTTGACGAATTCATGTCTTCAAAAAAAGCCCGCATAGAATACTGGAGACAGAAATCGGAACTCTACGAGGATCTTATTAAAGCAAAACCCAACCCCGCGCATATGTCGCTTGCAAAACTTCACGAGATGGATTTGCTTGAATCCGTGATCACACAAAACATTGACGGTCTGCACCAGGAGTCGGGTCTTCCGGAGGAAAAAGTCATCGAACTGCATGGCAATAACCGACGAATACGCTGCATGAGCTGTGGAGAAATTAGCTCTATACATGAAGCACATAAACGTATAGAAGCCGGAGATCCGGCCCCGGAATGTAAGTGCGGCGGTTATCTTAAACCGGATACCATTTCCTTCGGCCAGGCAATGCCGGTAAAAGAAGTGGAAAAATCAATAACACTAGCGCGAGACTGTAATTTCTTTATGGTTGTGGGATCAACCCTGCTTGTTCAGCCGGCCGCGCATATGCCAAACTATGCAAAGCAAAGCGGCGCCTTCCTGGCAATTGTCAATTTATCAGAGACTCCTTGTGATGAGATCTGTAATGTATTGATTCAGAGAAAAGCGGGTGAAGTATTGCAGAAAATAATTAATAAAATGTAAGCCACAGGTATTGAACCCGTGAACGGTTACTAAAAAGTGAATATTATGCGAAAACCCGGAGAAACTTATTATGCAAATACTTGATAATCTTCATGCATTTATTTGGGAATCTATGACCGTCAACAATTGCAATACTTATTTGATTGATGGACCTACCAGGGTACTTATCGATCCCGGTCATAAAAATCTATTTGATCATGTCCAAAAAGGGTTGGAGGAATTGGGATTGGGAATTGAAGACATAGGATTAGTTATTTGCACCCATGCCCATCCAGACCATATCGAAGCTGTACAACTGTTCGTAGAAATACCTGCCCTTATAACGATCCATGAAAACGAATGGCAAATGGTAAAATCCATGGAAAAACATATAAACGCCTCTCTTGGAATAAACTTAGACTCGATTTCACCCAATTTTTTCCTCAAAGAAGGAAATCTATCTGTAAAAGGCTTTGATTTTGAAATATTTCACACACCAGGCCATTCACCAGGATCCATCTCAATTTACTGGCCTGATCAAAAGGTACTATTTACCGGTGATCTAATCTTTAAAGAGGGTGTGGGGCGTACGGATCTTCCCGGTGGAGACGGATCAAAACTCAAAGAAAGTATAAAAGGGCTTTCAGGACTCGATACAGAATGGTTATTGTCTGGTCATGGTGATATTATTTCAGGAGCAAAGGAAGTCAAGGCTAATTTCGAGCAGGTCGAACAGTTCTATTTTGCTTATATTTGACAAGTTATAGTGTTTGCCAAAATAACGTTCCGTTTCAAAGAATGTATGAAGCGTCTGAGCTTCCGAGACGTTAAATTAGTTTGTCAGTACAGCCTTTTCCTGGCCCAGTTTATCCACGAATTTATTCTTGATGCCCCGAATCTTTGCTTTCCACTCATCATCGGCCTCTATATTTGGAAAAACAGCAGAGCCTGAAATAAAACACTTTTCGGCCAGATTATCTTTGATCACATTCATCCTTTTTTGAGTCTCTTTATAGATTGTGTCTTGAAATTTATTAA
>CAZQOH010000052.1:0-10392 GCA_964594355.1 uncultured Desulfobacterales bacterium | reverse complement strand
ATCGAGTATTTTGAGGATTAAAATTTGAGCCTGACACAGAAATTGGGCAAAAGGGGGCGTTTTGCAAAGGTCTCTTGATGTAATTGGCGGAGAGGGTGGGATTCGAACCCACGATCCCGTTTTCACAGGATACCGCTTTTCGAGAGCGGAGCCTTCAGCCGCTCGGCCACCTCTCCAGCATTCTTAAATATTCGTATTTTTCATTAAACTTTTTGATATGGCCTGTCAATGATCTTATTTAGAGCACTATGGCAGAAACATTTCTTTCACCTCATCCGTATAGGAACCATCTTTACCGTAAATTACCAGAGGAGAACCTACCTTTAACCCATGACGCGCACCTTTAATCCCTTCCAATAAAATCAGTTTTGCTTCTGTATCCCGGCCGGAATGAATCATCCGCAGAAATTTTGGCTCGATATTGACCGATCGCATTTGTGCCAATATATCAGCCGTGCGTTCAGCCGGATAAACTGTTACAAATTTTCCTGAAACAGTTAACATGCGGAAAGCGGTTTCAACCACATCATAAAGAGTAGCATTGATTTCGTGTCTTGCAACTGCTCGCTGTCTATTCGGGTTTATTCTTCCTGAGCCGGCTTTCCTAAATGGAGGATTACTTATAACCAGACCTACCGATCCTGACACCATATCATGTTTTAGCTTTTTCATATCCATACAAAGGATACTAATACGATTCTCCATGCAATTTTCTTTTATATTGAGCAGTGCTAAATCAGCGAGTTCCTTCTGTACTTCAATTCCGTAAATTTTTATATCTGGATGACGGTATGCAAGTATCAGTGGAATGATGCCGCATCCTGTTCCCAAATCAAGAATATTATCATGTTTTTGCGGTCTGGCATAATGAGCCAGCAAAACAGCATCGATTGAAAAACGGTAACCGAATCGGCTCTGCTTAATATGGATACGCCCATTAAAGAAAGTATCTGAAGTAAGTGATTTCATTTACTCGACAGATCCTATTTTGAATTTTATTTCTTCAATTAGATTTTTCCCCAAAGCATTATTTACTTTTGCTTTAATCTCCTCTTTCATGAATTGAAGCTGGTGCATCCATGTGGAACTGGTGACGTGCACCAGAAGAAGTTTTCCTTTGAATGCAGCCGGCTGTGCATTTTTTGCGATTGCCTCGCCAACCAGATCATTCCACAGGCTCCATACATGTGATAATCCTTCATCAGATTCAATGCGGTAGTTCTTTATAGCTTTATCAATAATATCGCCTATATGAACAAATTCTTTTCTATTTCTCCGATCTTTTTTCATAATATCAAGACTATTCAGTGACTGACTAATGTGTCAAGAAAAACTCGTAACTATTCAGATATCTTTTTCTCCGATTTTGTGTCTTGGTGCACTAGTTGCTAAAATATTATAAATTATTCGTTTTTTGCTTGACTTCAAAATATATAATTTAGATAATAATTCTTTTGTATCAAAATTTACTCTAACATCATAAAAATTATGGGATAAAATTATGGCTTGGGATTGGGATAAACTTAAAGGACAACAGCAGTATGGAGACTCGCGACCTCCCCAGATGGATGATATTTTTAAACAATTAAAAAAGTTAAAATTACCTGGGGGGCCTATTATCATTATAATAATAATAGCTATTTTACTTGGTCTTTCGACTTTTTATACCGTTAAGCAGGATGAAGTTGGTGTTGTCCAGCGATTCGGCAAGTATATACGTACCACCCAACCGGGTTTGAACTTCAAGCTACCCGTCGGTATAGAAAAAGTTACAAAGGTCAATGTCAAACGTGTCTCAACTGAAGAGTTCGGTTTCAGGTCTTCAAGAGATACTTCCATGGCCCGTTATTCATCTTCCGGGCAGAGTACAAATATTGCTCTGATGCTCACCGGCGATCTGAACGTGGGTCTGGTTCCATGGATCGTTCAGTACAGAGTAAAGGATCCTTTTAATTACCTTTTCAAGATCAGAGACGTCCGTCGAATACTCATTGATATGTCCGAAGCAACCATGAGGCTTGTGGTGGGCGACAGAAGCATAAATGAAGTCATCAGCAAACGGGATGAAATAGCGGTTGAAGCCAGGATTGTCCTGCAAAAAGAGCTTGACGAAGCACAAGCCGGTATCCATATCATCACCGTAGAGATGAAAAAAACCAATGTTCCTGTGCCTGTACAACCATCGTTTAATGAGGTGAACCAGGCAACCCAGGAAAAGGAACAGATGATTTACCAGGCCAAGGAAGATTATAACAAGGCGATTCCCAGGGCAAAAGGTGAGGCGGAAAGAGTTATCAAGGCTGGAGAGGGATATGCCCTCGACAGGGTCAACCGTGCCAAGGGTGATTCCTCAAGGTTTATGGCAGTTTACAAGGAATACGCCAAGACTAAGGATGTAACCAAAAGAAGGCTCTACCTTGAAACGATGAAAGATATTATCCCGAAACTTGGTCCGAAATATATTATAGACGCAGATCAGAAAAATTTTCTTCCCCTGCTTAATATTGGAAAACAAATAGGTATAGAAAAATGAAATCCAAAGGTTTTGTCATAATCATTGCGGCAATCGCACTTTTTCTTATTTATAACACAGTTTATACTGTTAATGAAACAGAACAGGTGGTTATTACTCAATTCGGAAAAATCATTGGAGAGCCAAAGAAAGAACCCGGTCTTAAATTCAAAATTCCCTTTATCCAAAAAGTCAATTACTTTCACAAGAATCTTCTCGATTGGGATGGCGATCCCGGACAGATTCCAACACTTGATAAAACATATATATGGGTGGACACATTCGCCAGATGGAAAATTGTTGAACCGGTTATGTTCTTTCAAACGGTCAATAATAGGTTCACTGCTATGGGAAAGCTTAATGATATTATAGATCCGGCTGTAAGAAATTTTATTACTTCTCACAGCCTTATCGAGGCTGTTCGCAACAGTAACCGTCAAATGGATACTTTTGAAATCGGTATAGATGCTGATAGGAAACAAGAGATAACATACGCTATTAAAATCGGCAGGGATAAGATAACCCAGGGGATATTGAACCAGGCTAAACCCAAACTGGCCAAGTTCGGTATTGAGCTGGTTGACGTCAAGATCAAGCGTATCAATTACGTGGAACAGGTGAGAAACTCCGTATATAAACGTATGATTGCCGAACGAAAACAGATTGCAGAAAAATTCCGCTCCGAAGGTAGAGGTGAATCCCGAAAGATCCTCGGCGAAAAAGAGCGTGATTTAAAGCAGATAACCTCGGAAGCATACAGAAGCGCCCAGGAGATCAAGGGAAAGGCTGATGCAGAGGCAACAAAAATATTTGCCGATGCCTTTGGAGTCGATCCGGATTTTTATTCATTTACAAAGACTCTCGAAATTTACAGTGAGTCACTGGACGATAAGACTTCTCTTATTCTTTCAACAGACTCGGAATTTTTCAAATATCTTAAAGGGTATACCGAAAAACCATAAAACAAAAAAGGCATCGAATCTTTCAACGGTTCGGTGCCTTTTCTGGTCCATTGAAACTGAAGATTTACTGTAAATAGCTTAATCTGCGCTCTTTGATTTTGTGATTTGCCATATGTCTTTCGCTTCGCTGTAATTCGTCATCAGTATCTAATTGCTACTTAATTTCCATTGAATGACCAACTGTCAGTCTGGCCCCAGAGAAATAAGCTCCGCATTTCACGGGGCAGGCATAGAATCAAAAAAGCTCAAAATAAGATCATTTTAAATATAGTATTATTTACCTTTCCTTCTCTGGTGCCGTGTACGCGCCAGAAGCTTTCTATGTTTATGCTTTCTCATTTTTTTCCTTCGCTTTTTAACAACACTACCCAACTTACCACCCCCTTTCCTTAACCTGCATTTCTCATGAAGAATTTATCCTAAGATTAATCAAACTTGTGAAAAAAACGGGTTAATTATTTACTAAAAAAATTACATTAACCACTATTTTTTATTTTTGTCCACCTTTTTTTTTAAAAACTCAATGATAACTACTCAGATATTCAAAAATTCAATCTAATTATCTTGATTTTTTTTGATGAATCTATACAATTATCAAATATGATTAATAATTTAAAAACGCTGAAAAAATTTAATCAGAATCAGATCAAAACCGTCAACAATTCTGTTGCAATGGCCGAAGAACTTGTAAGCAACTTTTACAAGTTGTCGACAAATCAGTGGCTTCGCCATAGGTACGATGTTAAAACTCTAACTGATCTTAGCCCCGATGAAATAGTTCACGGCCCTTTTGCTCAGATTATCCGCTATGAGGGTCAACGAAAGGACACATCACTCGGATCTTCAACATTTGACTTTTATAAAATATGTCTGCAAGACTATTCTATTCTTTCAGTAGTAAAACAATCACCCGGTATCAAACTTTTTCCTTTTACACTTTACATAGTAATTCATGAATTAATTCACATTGTAAGATTCAGCAAATTCCTTCAAAATTTTGATGCCTCTGATGAAGAGAAGATGGTAGAGGAAACACGTGTTCATAAAAATACTCATGAAATACTCAACAATCTTCGAATTTCCGGACTTTCAAATGTTCTGAGATTCTATGATAGATGGCGGAGGCCTTTAGATAAGATGCGAAATACATAATTGATGAATTCGTAAAAAATCGAATTCACCAAATTTTAGGTGTTAGGCCATTTTTTTACTTTTTACAAAACCATCATATCTTAGTGAAAAAATGCCTGTTAAAATGTTTGTTCTTGACATAAAAATAAAAGTTATTATATTAGGTCAGACTTAATTTTACAGTCCCCATTGATTTTAAGAGACCTTTGAAAAATGTTCAATTTTGTTCAAGTTCAGGGCAGGCGAAAATTTTAACCACAGGAATACATTGAGTATTTTGAGGATTAAAATTTGAGCCTAACGAAGAAATTGGGCAAAAGGGGCGTTTTGCAAAGGTCTCTTCAAGCAGAAGGTATTACTTAGATGCCTATTTATGAATATGGATGCACAAAATGCGGTGAGATTAAAGAAGTGATGCAAAAGTTTTCTGATAGACCTTTAGCGAAATGTGGGAAATGTTCTGGGAAACTTCAAAAGCTTATTTCTCAGAGTAGTTTCCATTTGAAAGGAACAGGCTGGTATGTAACAGACTATGCAAACAAATCCAAAAACTCATCTACATCCTCAAAAAGTGAAAATAAAGGAATATCATCTTCCTCGAAAAAGAATGGGGACACATCAACACCAAATTCTGGTAAATCGGTAAAATCAGCCGATTAAACTCCATAAATAGGCAAACTCTTCCTTCTCGTCAATATTTCATGATTAGATTCATGACCACCGACATAGCCGGTGGCTTGATAATAGACCTAAAAGGGTATAAAATACATGCACCCTTTAAGGATTTTCTCACATGCCCGTACACGTACACGTGAACTGTATCTTCTCTATAAGTTTACAAAAAAGTTGAAAAAATTTTCAGAACAACTCTTTACAAATAGAAATGTGTGATTATAATTCTTGAAACGTGATTCTTTGACATATAAACCAAACATTTACGGGTTGTTGCTGAGAATACAATTTTTTGTGATAGGTGCTTATTACTTAATATATATCTAAAAGGAAAAGGAGAATGTGAACAATGAAACTTAGACCACTACAAGATCGAATTTTAGTAAAACGTGTTGAAGAAGAAGAAAAAACCAAAGGTGGGATCATTATCCCGGACACGGCCAAAGAGAAACCAGGAGAGGGAAAAGTTTTTTCCGTTGGAAACGGCAAGATGGGCGATGACGGCAAGAGGATTCCTCTTGAAATTAAAAAAGGGGATCGGATACTTTTCGGAAAGTATTCCGGCTCGGATGTAAAAATTGAAAGCACGGAATATCTAATCATGCGCGAAGACGACGTTCTTTGTGTAATCGAATAACAAATGTTAAAATAACGGAGGATGATCAAAATGGCTAGTAAAATAATAAAATATGATTTGAAAGCCCGTGAAGCTATGCTGAACGGGATTAGAACGCTTTCTGATGCGGTTGTTGTTACCCTTGGACCAAAAGGAAGAAACGTTGTCCTTGATAAATCCTGGGGATCTCCCACGGTTACCAAAGATGGTGTAACCGTAGCCAAAGAAATCGAGCTGGAAGATAAGTTTGAAAACATGGGAGCCCAAATGGTAAAAGAGGTTGCCAGTAAAACAAGTGATATGGCGGGTGATGGTACAACTACGGCTACTCTACTTGCAAGGGGCATTTATGAAGAGGGGACAAAGCTTGTGGCAGCCGGTAATAATCCCATGGCTATCAAACGTGGTATTGAAAAAGCAATTGATGTAGCTGTCAGAGAACTTCATAGGATCAGCAAGCCTACCAAGGATCAGCGTGAAATTGCTCAGGTCGGCACTATCTCTGCAAACAATGATGAAACCATTGGCAACATCATTGCCGAGGCAATGAACAAGGTTGGAAAAGAAGGAGTAATTACCGTCGAAGAAGCCAAGAGCATGGAAACCAGTCTTGAAGTGGTGGAAGGTATGCAATTTGATCGCGGATACCTTTCTCCTTATTTTGTGACTGATGCTGAAAAGATGGTTGTTTCATTAGAAAATCCTTATATACTCATCCACGAAAAAAAGATCAGCAACATGAAGGATCTCCTTCCCGTGCTTGAACAGGTTGCCAAAATGGGCAAACCTCTTATGATCATTGCCGAGGATGTGGAAGGTGAAGCGCTTGCTACTTTGGTGGTGAATAAGCTAAGAGGTACGCTACAGGTAGCTGCAGTCAAGGCCCCCGGCTTTGGTGATAGGAGAAAATCCATGCTTGAAGATATCGCAATCTTAACAGGCGGTCAGGTTGTTTCCGAGGATCTTGGAATCAAACTGGAAAATTTTGCCATATCAGACCTTGGCAAAGCCAAACGGATGAACATCGACAAAGACAATACCACTATAGTCGATGGGGCTGGTTCACGCAGCACACTGGAAGGACGTGTAAAACAGATCCGTGCTCAGATTGATGAGACGACATCAGATTACGACCGTGAAAAACTTCAGGAACGCCTGGCCAAGCTGATTGGCGGAGTTGCGGTCATTAACGTTGGTGCAGCCACTGAGACCGAAATGAAAGAAAAGAAAGCCCGTGTAGAAGATGCGTTGAACGCTACAAGGGCTGCTGTTGAAGAAGGAATCGTGGCCGGCGGCGGTGTTGCGCTGGTTCGCTGTCTTGATGTACTGGAAAAGATTAAAATCAAAGCCGATCAGAAACTTGGTGTTAAGGTTGTCATGCGTGCCATTGAAGAACCTCTCCGCCAAATCGCCAACAACGCCGGCTCTGAAGGCTCTGTTGTAATCAATAAGATAAAGAATAACGAAGGAGCATATGGTTACAATGCAGAGACCAATACATATGAAGACTTGATTAAAGCAGGCGTTATCGATCCTACCAAGGTGGTTCGTTTTGCGCTGCAAAATGCGGGAAGTGTTGCTTCATTAATGCTCACAACAGAAGCCATGATCGCTGAAAAACCTGAAGATAAACCAGAGCCTATGCCGGGAGGAGCTCCGGGAATGGGCGGCGGCGGAATGGGTGGAATGGGTGGAATGGGCGGAATGATGTAAAAAGCCCTTAATATTCAATTCAAAAGAAAGCCCTCATGCAATATCAGCACGAGGGCTTTTTTTTTGCCCATGATTATAATTACAGTTGAAATGCTTGACAAATCCTAAATAAACGGGTTATAAAACCATAAAATAAAAAGTAAGATAAATGTTAACCTAACAATATCGGAAAAAGTCGGAGCATTATATGAATTACAAAAAGATACTCCAAGTAATCGTATCATTCTTCTTATTCACTGTAATTGCTTTTATATTTCCTTCAAGCCCTATGGCTGAGGAAAAGGAAGAAATTGTCAAGCATGAGGCAGGATTTTTCTATACCATTAAAAAGGGGGATACCCTCTGGGGTATTTCTGAACAATTTTTTGATTCCCCCTGGCAGTGGCCTGAATTATGGAAAGAAAATAAACAGGTCCCCAATCCTCACCGGATTTATCCGGGCGAGAGAATACGTCTTTATCATCGAGATGGAATAGAACGCATAATCCAAAAACCAAAAGTTATTGAAGAAGAAGCTTTACCGGTAAAAGCTTCGGTGGAAATAAAAGAAGAAGCATATTATTACTATCCTTCCATTGACAATATTGGATTCATCAGGAAAAAACCTGTCACCCCAAGCGGATCCATTTTTAAGGTGAAAGAAGATAAATGGTTGATAAGTAAAGGAGATTTTGTTTACATAAAACAAATTGACAAAGCAGATCCTCTTGACCTGGGTAATCGATATACGGTTTATAGGACCTTAATGCCGACAGGGGACAAAAAATTCAACGCCTCTTTAGGAAAACAGTACTACCTGGCAGGTATAGTTGAAATTACAAAAAGAGAACCGGGTTTTGCATTAGCCAAAGTTGCTCAATCCTTCCGTTCCATTCATTTAAATGATTACTTGATGCCATATAGTAAACGTTCAAAAAAAATTACATTAACCGAAAGTAAGGAAGGACTTGAAGGAAAAATCATTACAACTGAGGAGCATAGAACTATTATTGGAGACACCACCATTGCTTTTATAGATAAGGGGGATAAAGACGGCGTAAAATCCGGACAGCTTTATAGTATATATTACCAGGAAACAGAACTAAGCGATTCAGCGACAAAAAAAGAAGTTCCCTTTACTTCTGTTGATTTCGGCACTCTTATTGTTCTTCATACCGAAAAAACAACTTCAACAGTCCTTATAACCAAATCCAGTAAAAGCATCCATCCAGGTGTACGAATTCGAACTCCCAGATAAGTCGAAAAAGTTAATCGATAAACTTGAGACCTTTGAAAAATGCTCAATTTTGTTCAAGTTCAAGGCAGACGAGAATTTTAACCACAGGAATACATTGAGTATTTTGAGGAATAAAATTTGAGTCTAACGCAGAAATTGGGCAAAAGGGGGCGTTTTGCAAAGGTCTCAAACTAAGGTTGCCCCCACGTCACCCTCAAAACCTCCTGGTAGGTAGTCATTCCATTTAACAGTTTCCTGACGGCGTTTTCCCGGAGATCGATCAAACCCTCTTTTTTAGCCTGGACCCTTATGGCTTCCATATCGGTTATGGATGTTGTCATCTTCTTTATGGGTTCCGTATAAGAGGCTACTTCGAAGATACCGGATCTGCCGTGATAACCGGTGCCACGACATCTTTGACATCCTTTTCCTCGATACAATTTTATTGTGCCCTTCTTGCCCACATCGAGACCCACTGATTTCAATTCTGATGCTTCCATCTCAAATGATTCTTTGCAGTAGCTGCAAATCTTCCTTACCAGGCGTTGGGCCAAAATTCCGATTAGTGTGGCCTGAATTAAAAAATATGGCACACCGAGGTCCAAAAGCCGTGTAATTGAGGAAAGGGTGTCTTTTGTGTGGAGTGTAGAAAAAACCAGATGTCCGGTCAGTGCTGCCTGAACGGCGTTTTCAGCCGTTTCAAGATCTCTCATCTCGCCAATCATGATTATGTCCGGATCCTGTCTCAAAATATTTCTCAAGATTGTTCCAAATGTAATCCCTATCGCTCGTTGAACTGCGATCTGGTTGAAATCTTCGTTTACCATCTCGATGGGATCTTCAATCGTCGTGATATTGATTTCAGGTGTGGAGAGACTCCGGAGGGTCGAATAGAGTGTAGTCGATTTTCCGCTGCCGGTTGGACCGCAGACCAGAATTATTCCATGCGGCATGTTAATTATTTGGTTATAACGGATTAAATCGGTGGATGTAAAACCAAGTTTTTCCAGATCCTGAAAAAGTATATCAGGATCCATAATCCTCATGACTACTTTTTCTCCAAAGGCAACCGGGATTGTGGAAATCCGCATCTCCACCTCCACGCCTCCTTTATCGGTTTTGACCCGTCCGTCTTGGGGTCTTCTCTTTTCAGCCATATCTAATCGAGAAAGGGTCTTTATCCTGCTTACGATGGCAGAGTGAACATTTTTTGGAAGCTTATATACAGTATGTAGAACGCCATCAATCCGCATCCTTACCAGGCTTTCATCTCTCTTGGGTTCAATATGGATATCGCTCGCTCTCTGGTCAAATGCGTAATTTAGCAGATGGTTCACCGCATTCACCACATGCAGGTCATTGGAAGGAAGTTCATCCGGTGACTTTAACCGAATGAACTGTTCCAAGTTGCCCAAATCTACGGAGGGCACACCGAACATGTGTTCTGCAGCGGCAATGGAGCGTTTAAAGCCGAAGAATTCATCGATTAGCTTGATGATATCGGATTTGGAACTGACAACACTTTGTACTTTCAGATTGCTTGCCCGATTAACATCTTCCATGGCTTCAG
>CAZQOH010000051.1:0-10486 GCA_964594355.1 uncultured Desulfobacterales bacterium | reverse complement strand
CGAGCACGGCTCTGTCAAACTCGTTGGCAAGGCTACAAAACTTATTTATCATCCAAAATTGGAGACAATTAAATACTTCTTATCATTATTTATAAATAATATCCGAAGCATTCCCACTGACTCTATTGTGCTTAAAGAAAATATTCTAAATGCCTACCAGTTTGTCACTTCAAAAGGTAAATCGATTTTAAACAATTATACTAAAGAATACGATCCGTTTGCAAAAATTAAACAGATTATTGCGGTATCGGTAACAATCTCAAGCGTTATAAAACGCTCTGAATCCACATATCAGGTGACATGGGTTGAAGAGCGTTTTGAAAATGGGAACCAGGTTACCAGTGAGCGCTATTCCGGATTATTTAATGTTGTTATTAAGAAACCAAAAACTGAAAAGATATTGAAAGTTAATCCATTAGGTATTTGGATAGATTTTTTTAATTTTTCAAAGGAAATCAAATAAAGGAGGTTGATATGAAACATTTTATTTTTTTAATTCTTTCTCTTTTTATATTCAGCTGCGCACCTTCTAATCAACATCATAAATGGCCGAAATCTATTCCAGCTGAACTGGTTGAACCACTTAAAAAGGCATATGCTGATGACCAAGTACAATCAAAATCAACTTCTTCAATAACAAAGACCCTAACCGAGTCTGTTGCCAGTAAAAATCATAATAAGAACAAATCGCATAAAGATACTATACGTGTTGTTAATAAAAAGTCAGCCAAGAAACGAAATAATAAGGCCAATCCGCATGTTGTAGTCGATAAAGCAAATAATAAAGCAAAACAAGAACCGGCCTCAGAGGATTATTTCAATGCTATTGTAAAGTATGAATATTCTCAAGGAATTCTTTACCAAGTCTATTCTTCGCCAAAGCATATAACAGATATTAGATTACAGAAAGGAGAGAAAATAAACGGGGCTCCATGTGCTGGTGATACCGCCAATTGGGAATTGGTTCATACAATTAGCGGCACCGGAAAGACAGCAATAGAGCATATCATAGTTAAACCTATTAAAGCCGGACTGGAGACAAATCTGATAATCACAACGAATAAACGAAGCTACTATGTGGAGCTGAAAAGTTACAAAGAAACATATATGGCCGGCGTATCCTGGAACTATCAAGATGACAGAATGATAATATTTGACGATAAGTTCATGAGACCGCCCATAGGCATTGATCTTAATGTGAATGATTTAAATTTTGATTATAAGATTGTAGGAGAAGCGCCTTTCAAGCCAATAACTGTTTTTGATGATGGTAAAAAGAAAACATATATCCAGTTTTTTCCCAGCATAGCTCAAACTGAGCTGCCGCCATTGTTTGTGTTGTCCAGCGATAAAAAGGCTCAGCTTGTCAACTACCGTTATTCTACTGAAAACAATTACTACGTTATCGACGGCATATTTGAAGCTGCGATGCTGAAAATGGGAACAAATAAAAAACAAGACGTTGTTTATATCTACAACCTTTCCTTCAAAAAAAAACATAATTGGTTCAATAGATTTATAAGGTAAATAACTAAGGACAAATATAAAGAGGTGTATCGTGAAGAATAAAAATAATTCAAACGA
Source organism: uncultured Desulfobacterales bacterium (assembly GCA_964594355.1). Classification (GTDB taxonomy): domain Bacteria; phylum Desulfobacterota; class Desulfobacteria; order Desulfobacterales; family JAUVVS01; genus JAUVVS01. Next base: position 8,902 of record CAZQOH010000051.1, on the reverse strand, counting down.
TGAAATAAACGAACAACCTTTTAATATAACAAAAGTGCGAAAATCTAGGGTGGTTTTAGTAATTGTATGTTTTTTAGCATTAGGACTTTTGTTTTTGTTAAAACCCATTTTTAAAGGAAAAAAGGCACAAGATAAGCCTAAATCTTCTCCTATCGTAGAACATCATGATGACCGTATCGAGATTGTGGCCAATTTGCCAAAATCTTATGCAGATATTAAACCGAAATCTGAAAATGAAACTGAGTCGCCAAAGACGGATTTGACTATTATTGAACCAAAAAAAGATGAAGCTCCAGTTGATAAAGAAGCGCCGGGAAAGGTGGTGCCCAGATTGATTCAAAAAGATACTCAATCTGTGCATGTTTTAGTGAAGAAACCATTGAAGGCTATAGACGACGATGAGGAAAAAGCGCTGAAGTCTGATATTATGTTTAAGCTTAAAAAAGCAAAAAAGATCGATCACGTCCAAGAGAAAAGTAAAGGTTTAAAATCAAGCTCAGCTGTTTCTTTAAATGACCGGATAAAGAATCCTAAGTCCCCCTACATGATAATGGCTGGATCGAACCTGCCTGCTGTTCTGATAACCGGAATCAACTCGAATTTGCCAGGGCCGGTGGTAGCGCAAATACGTTCAAATATTTTTGATACAACTTCCGGGCGTTTCCTCTTGATACCTCAAGGTTCAAAAATAATAGGCCGGTACGATAGCAGGATCGCCAGGCAGCAGGAAAGGGTTCAAGTAACATGGCAGAGGCTCATTTTTTCAAATGGGTCCTCGATAGAACTCGGAACAGAGGGGATGCCAGGGGCTGACCTGGAAGGTTATTCCGGATTTAAAGACAAGGTCAATAACCATTATGGAAAACTTTTATCGGCTATTCTTGCCAGCACTTTTTTGTCGGTTGGAGCCAAATACAGTAGTGCTGAAGGAGAAAAACAAATTGCCAAAGATATTGCTGCAGACATAAGTTATGATGTCAATAAAGCCGGACAAAAGATTGTGAACAGGCAATTAAATGTTGCCCCAACAATAGAAATCAAACAGGGGTACACTTTTAACGTGTTAGTAACAAAAGACATCATTTTAAGAGAGTATAAGCCAGATGGTAGCTTTTAATAAAAGGCTTTGTTCGGTATTTCTTTCAATAGCCATATTCATAGCTTTTATATTCACGCTAAAAATTTTAAGCACAAAAGTCGTCTTCCAAATCACGGGCAGTATGCCAATAGGCATCTATCTAATAAAACCTGCAAAGGATATTAATGCATGGCAATTTATAATTTTCAATTTCCCAGAAAACGTTAAACAGATCATGAGAAACAGGCGCTGGGTTCCTGATAGGGTATCGATGTTGATGAAAGCGGTAATCGGTCTTCCAGGTGATAACATCTCGCTGAATGAGAAAGGCGTTTATGTAAATGGTGTATATTTTGGACCAGTCAAACAGCATGACAAGCAAGGATTGCCTTTGCCTGTCATCAATAGCAAGTTTACGCTTCAAAAAGACCAATACTTTGCAGCCTGTCGCTCAGTGAATAGCTTTGACTCAAGATATTTCGGCCCAGTTCCTAAGAGTGAAATTAAAGGTGTTGTCGAACCGTTTCTTATATTCAAATAATTAACTTTTTAAATAGGAGGGCTTGGAACCATGGCAAAAAAACTTTCTCCGAGCAAATTGAGGGATCAGGCAAAAGCGTTGATGGAAAAGGCACGATTGGAAGAGGAAAAACTGTATATCCAGGTAGGGAAACTAGTTGAAAAAAAGCTTTTGAATAATGACTTTAACCCGTCTGAGTTAGGAAATTTTATAACACAGGTTAGGCAGATTCTGCATGACTAAAGCAAGGCTCAAGTTTAAATCTCAATACGCGGCTGTACGGATAAATAATTGGATCGTCACAGAAATCGGTGCAATAATTTAAGTTGTATAAGGAATAATATCAATTTAATCCAACAAGTTAAACGTCGATTGGTTTCGTTTCTATCTATTAGAGAAAACAGTCTTATATTTCCGGTATATGAAAATTAGCCTGCGCTCCGACGAGCAATGGTTGGGCCCATTCTCGCGCAGCCTGATTTTCGGAAAGATTTGCATACATTTCTGTGAAGAACCAAATAATTTAAAGGATACTGATCAGGATTATTCAGGGGGGCACGTTACAACTGTTTTGTATTATTTTGATTTACGTTTGCAATTTGAGGATAGAATATGAGGCCTTTAAACATTTCAGCAATCCAGGCAAAGGATTATTATTTTGCGAAAGATCTATTTTTTGGTGCAGGCCAAAATTCAAAATGGCATGGTAAGTTAACTGAAGAGCTTAAACTTAACGGGCCAATATCTCAAGTCGATTTCGCAAACCTCATCAGCGGAAACGATTTAAAGGGCAGGCAGATTATCAAAGACGGAGTCGGTAAAAACGGTAAACCATACCATCGAGCTGCAGTTGATATTCCTTTTTCAGATCCCAAATCTGTATCTATCATGGCGGTGCACGTAGGGGATGATGACTTAATTGATGCACATCATGATGCTGTAGAATCCGTTATCGATTATATAGAAAAGAATTTAATTTTTGCAAGGGAAACCAAAGACGGTTTTACCATTGCGCGACAGACCGGGATGGGGTTGTTTGCTATATTTACCCACTCAATAAGCCGTGACAACGATCCCCAACTTCATTCACATGTTCTAATCGTAAATTGTACGCTTACTGATAAAGGGTACAGGACAATATCAAATGATGAAATATATAAATTTCAGAAGTTGCTTAATAATATTTACCAAGCAGAGTTAGCAAAGAACGTAAAAGACTTGGGCTATCAAATCAAATCACATTCTGATGGCAAGTGGGAGATCGCCGGGGTTAAAAAAGAATGGATTGATACTTTTTCAAAACGAAAAACACAGATAGATAAAGAAGAAGAAAAGCTTAAGCAAGATGACCGGTTTCCGAATGCTAGAGCTGCTCGATTGCGAAATATTGCTGTTTTGGAATCCAGGAGAAAAAAACAAAAGCAAGTTACAAAACGGCAATTAAAAGATCTTTGGGAATCACAAGTAAAGAAAAAGGAAATACAACTATCTGTAAAAAAACATGCGAAGCTATATTCTAAATCTGAACTGATAAGTGCAAAGGATTATACCAAGCTTGCATATTTAAAGATGCATGAAGCTAAATCGACTTTTACAAAAAATAATATTTTAGATGTTGGCCTAAAATTAAGCCGGGGGCAATGTACAATTTCAGACATCGAAAAAGCGTTTGTTAAGATGGTCTATGAGGGGAAGATTGTACATGTATCAAAACATTATAACAGCAAGGGTTTAACTGAAGCTACCTATACAAGCTGGGAAATGAAAAAAGCTGAGCAAGAAATTTTGCACAGATTTAAGCATGGCAAGAATAGCTGTGAAAGCGTTTTACCAAAAGAAAAGGTTGAGAGGGACAACGCAAAGCATCTTGGCCAAATTAATAAAAACCAAAAAGATACGACTTTACATATTTTAACTTCAAAAGACCGTTTCTTAATTGTGGAAAATGAAGCCATCACGGATACATCAAAAACTATTAAGGCAATTCAGCGCATTATTGAAAAAGGGCAAAATAATTATTCGTTAAAAGTGTTAGGCTTCACAGAAAAAACTAACAGCAAACCTGAGTTAAGGGATCGGTTTGATAATCGAACTATTTCGAGTTTTTTGAGAGACAAGAAACAAAATTACGCCAAGCAGTTATGGATTGTGGATGAATCCTCAATAGCCGGAAGCTTTCAAATGAAAGACTTAATTGACAAGGCATCTTCAGAAAAAGCAAGAATCGTATTTATTGGTGATGGGAGAAAACTAAAATCCATTACAGACTCTAATGTTATTAAGGACCTTCAGAAAAATGGTGTGATCTACAGTGTGAAAAAAGAAGAAAAATCACACAAAAATATATTTAAATTGGAAAAAGCAAAAACCTCCGAGAAAACCTATAACCGTTCTTTAACCCCTCTTAACCTAGTCAAAGCATTTTTAGGAAAAGGAGAATAAATGGTCAAAACCGAGCAAAGGACTATGAGATTGTCGCGATTTCATTCGAAAATTGTGGAGCAGGTTCAAGAATCATTGGGTGTTACTTTTACCGATGCTATGCGCCATATTATTACAGAATATGACCATGAGCAGAATGAAATTAAAAGAAGATTAAAAACTTTAAGGGAATTAGAAAGGAAATTTTATGAAATTTCCACTAATTCTGGGTCGTTTGTTAATAGTCAAGAAATCGGTGAAGATTTAAACGAAATTAAGGGAGACACCTTTCTTATAAAACAAGCCCTAAAAATTATAGGGGACTGTGATCCTCGAACAAAAATTGCGATTAATAATCTTTTGAAAGCGAAAAAATGAAACAAATAAATGCGCATGAAGGTTATGAGACCTTTGTAAACAGTTTTAAGATGACATTAAAAATGTGCGTTCATCTCATTATGGCCACTGTTTTTGTTCATGTCCTGATTACCATAGGCTTAATTTATTTTTCAATGGATCACTACGACCTTAAAGTTACTTTGTATTGGATTTTCGCTAAAGCTATTTCGTCTTTGAACCTTGGTTTAAAAATGACGTTTCAAAACCCTGATGGCACAATAATTCAAACAAGTCCTGGCATTATTGCTAACACTGTTGCAATTAAGGAATATGCCTTTGCATGCCTGTATGAAATGAAAAAAATCTTCGTATTCTCATCAACAACATATTTATTGTTCCCTGTTTTTATAATATTTTTTAAATATTGGTCGAAGCTGTCGGGAAAATATATAAGGGGTTCAAAACTAATTTTATTTTCAGACCTATTAAAGGAAATGGAAAAAAGAAAAGAGTTTTCTGATCTTCCTTTCGGTCAAACAAACATGCCCGTAGCAGCTGAAACTAAATCAACACTTATGATAGGCAGTCCTGGAACCGGCAAAACAACCCTAATAGCGCAAATTTTTCAGCGTTTAAGAGAAAGAAATGAAAGAAGCATTATACACGATTCTAAAGGGGATTATTTAGAAAAGTTCTATGATCCAAATCGAGGGGATATGATCTTTAATCCCCTTGATAAACGGTCTCTTGGTTGGACCATATCCAACGAATTAAGTACTTTTACTGATATAGATGCTGTTGCTTCATCACTAATACCCCCCTCGCCATCTGGAACAGATCCTTTCTGGACCGATGCTGCAAGAGACATATTTAGCGGGATTTCACATTTTTTATATCAAAATAATTTCCTAACAAATCAAGATGTTTGGAAACTGCTAACTTCCGATGGTCAGATTATCGCAAACAATTTAAAAGTGACCAAAGGTGGAGAAAGCGGTTTCCGATGCATTGAAGATCCAAAGTCAAAACAAGCTCTTAGTGTATTTTCGGTTATGATGCAGCATTGCAAGTGCTTTGAGTTTATGGCTGGCAATGAAGGTTCTTTTTCAATTAGCGATTGGATTGAAAAAGGAACCGGATGTATCTTCATTACCAATAATTCTGAGGTTCAAGATACTTTAAGACCAATTCTTTCACTTTTTATTGATCTTTTAGCCCGCAAACTGCTTTCCCTTCCGGATACTACAACTAAAAAGACTTTCTTTTTACTCGATGAATTTGGAAGCTTACAACGGCTAAATTCCATTTTAAAGCTTTTAACAATGGGAAGAAGCAAGGGAGCTTGCTGTTACATCGGGATTCAGGACTTTGGTCAGATCGATAAAATCTATTCCAAAGAACACCGACAAACTATAATTAATTCATGCGGCAACAAGGTTATTTTTTCTGTAACAGATACTAACACTGCAAAATACTGTTCCGAACTTATTGGCGAAACAGAGTATCTATATTCGGATAAAACATTATCAATGGGAGAATCTAACTTAAAAAATAGGGCCAGCCTGTCTTTTAGAAAACGTAGAGAACCTCTATTTTTACCTTCAACCATAATGAATTTTCCAGAACTTCAATGCATTGTTAAATTTTGGAACTATTCGCCTGTTGTTTCAAAATTGACTTATAAGAATTTCAGCAAAATGACAGAAAGCTTTTTAATAAGAGATGATCTATTATTGAAAACTATGTCAACGGAAACTTCGCAGGGTGAGTGATGGATAATCAAGATAATAGCTATTTTGAAAAAGAAATAGAGAAAAATAAGCGGGTTAATGAAATTCTTGCATCTTCCTTTACTGAAGTTATCCAAGAGTTCCTACTGGATGATGATGTTATTGAGATCATGTTAAATCCTGATGGACGATTATGGATTGATCGTCTAAGCGATGGTCGCAGCGACACAGGACATAAATTGTCTGTTCACGATGCGGAGAGAATCATTAGGATTACTGCGTCTCAAGTGAATACCATTTGTAACGCGAATAACCCGATGCTTTCAGCGGAATTGCCGAAATATCGAGATCGATTTCAAGGGATTTTGCCTCCTTTGGTATCAAAGCCTATTTTCACGATCCGAAAAAAAGCTTTACGCATATTTTCTATCGATGATTATGTAAAACAAGGTGTTATGAAAAAAAAGGCTGCGCAAATAGTTAAAAAATCAGTCAAAAACAAAATGACCATTCTCATCGTAGGCGGAGCCGGCAGCGGGAAAACTACACTGGCAAATGCCATACTATCTGAAATGGCTAAATATAATGAACGAATCATTATTATTGAAGATACACCTGAATTACAATGCAATGCTGATGATTTTGTCACTCTTCGCGTAAAAGAAGGAATTGCTGATTTAACGGATCTATTGAAAGCGACCATGCGACTAAGGCCCGACCGGATCATTGTCGGAGAGGTTCGTGGCGGTGAGGCGTTAGCTTTACTCAAAGCATGGAATACAGGTCACCCAGGAGGGCTATCTACAGTGCATGCAAATGGTCCAAGACAGGGTTTGGTGCGCTTAGAGCAATTGATTCAGGAGGCAGTGCAAGGAGTTCCAAGAAGTTTAATTGCTGAGGCAGTAGATGTTATCGTTTACATTGAGCGGAATGGAATAAAACGTCGAATTTCAAGTATTGCTATGGTCGAAGGGTGCTCACAGAATGATGAATATATTTTAAATATAATAGATCAATAGCAATCGTCATTTTTGCTCACAGCTAAATTCTTTAATTATCCTATTTTTATAACAAGCGGATTCAATGTCGAGCTCCCGGTTGATTTTATTTGCCATATCGCAACTGAATACCTTTATATATTTGAAACAGTGTTGGAGATTGTCAGTTTTAAAGTTTTTTCTGTTTAAGTTTAAACTTAATTAATTGTGCAATAAAATCATGGTTTTAGAAAAAGAACATATTGACAACAAACTCAACAATGATATACTCACCCCCGAGGAAGTTGCACAGTATCTTCGGAAAAGCAAGAGTTGGGTCTATAAGAACTGGAAGTTACTGGGCGGCAGGAAGCTCAGGGGGTCTTTAATATTTCCAAGAAAGGAGGACCTCTATGAGCGTTTATTTGGAAAAAGGCAGGGGCTGGAAGTACGACTTCGTGATGAACGGAGAAAGACACCAATCCGGCTATTACAGGACAAAAAAGGAGGCAAAACAAGAAGAGGCAAAAAAGAGGGACGAGCTAGAAAATCCGTTGATTGCGCAAGAGGAAACAGTGAAAGCGGAGCAACCGGAGACCCCACACGCAGAAACCAAGACCCAAACAGACACGGCCTTCTTGAGATTGGTCAACAAAAGACTTGACCATGTTAAGGCCTACAATTCTGAAAGGCACTACAAGGAACTTTTTTATCTTGCAAAGAAATGGATTAAAAGATGGGGGGAACTTACGTGCTACCAGGTCACAAGGGATGAAGTCGAAGAGTTCATCTTTGAACGAAAAATGGTTTCATCCAACACTGCAAACAAGGAAATCCGGTATTTGAGGGCCACATTCAATTTCGGCATCAAGAAAAAGCTTATTGCCGATAACCCTTTGGATGGAATTGAATTCTTTCCAGTTGATAAAAAAATTAAATACGTCCCGCCTCCAGAAGATATTGACAAAGTGATTGAGGTTGCAGACCAAGACACACAAGATTATCTCTGGACAGTCCGCGACACAATAGGCAGGATGAGTGAGATCAACCGCCTGACCTGGGATGATGTGGACTTCAATAACCGCACAGTGACCCTCTACACGCGCAAGAAAAAAGACGGAAGCCTAACTCCGAGAAAAGTTCCCATGACGAAAAGGCTCTTTGAAATCCTGTCTCGTAGGTATGAAGAGCGAGACCCAGACAAGCCTTGGGTTTTCTGGCATACCTATACAAGCAGCAAGACAAAGGAAAAAAAAGAAGGGCCATACAGGGAACGAAAAAGGATTATGAGAACTCTGTGCAAAAAAGCTGACGTAAGGTATTTCAGGTTTCATGCAATGAGGCACTCAGGAGCTTCAGTCATGGACAACAGCAATGTTCCGATTGGAGCTATCCAAAGCATCCTCGGCCATGAACACAGGACGACAACAGAGATCTACCTGCATAGCGTTGGCAACCCGGAACGTCATGCTATCGATGTTTTTGAGTCAGCCAGCACGATTCCCTCTCAGAGTCCCTCTCAAAGTCCCTCTCAGACGCAATAAGGGCCAGCTCCCTTGAACTGACCCTCACTTGCAACTTATTGATAACTTAAGATTTTATTTGGTGCGCCCGGCAGGATTCGAACCTGCGGCCTACGGATTCGTAGTCCGGCGCTCTGTCCGGGCTGAGCTACGGGCGCAGATAAATATGATTGATATTCGTCTGACTCTTAAGCTATATAAACTGGTATGTCAATATTTGATTAAATCACACAATTCAAAAAATTTTGATTCGATGAATACAAAACATATCGGATACATGCAACTGGCGATCGAGGAGGCTAAAAAAGCTGGAC
>CAZQOH010000050.1:0-10634 GCA_964594355.1 uncultured Desulfobacterales bacterium | reverse complement strand
TATTAATCTACAAATGACAACTGAATTTCAATTGAATAACAGCGAAGCGAACGACAATTGAACAATTACCAATTTCAGGTAGATAATTATGTCAGAGGAACTTGTTGCAAGAAGCCTGAAAGTACAGGGTATAGTTCAGGGCGTAGGTTTTAGACCTTTTGTTTATCAGCTGGCAAACCAATACGGAATTAAAGGAGAGGTTGCCAATACATCCTCAGGCGTAATAATAGATATAGAAGGAACCCGGAAAAATATTGACCCCTTTTGCATCGATCTTGTCGAAAAAAGCCCACCTTTAGCCCATATTACAAGCATTTCCGTCCATAAAAAATCTGTAAAAGGATTTATAGATTTTACCATTACAAAGAGTAAAGGCAAAGCCCTCCGATCTACCCTTATTTCTCCTGATGTGTCTGTTTGTAATGATTGCCTTCGTGAGCTTTTCGACCCGGCAGACCGTCGATATCAATACCCATTTATAAATTGCACAAACTGTGGACCTAGGTATACCATCATATATGATATTCCATATGATCGGCCAAAGACTTCGATGAAGCATTTTAAAATGTGTAAAAGGTGTCAGGCCGAATATGATGATCCCAATAATAGAAGGTTTCATGCCCAGCCAAATGCCTGTGCAGACTGTGGCCCTCACGTCATTCTTTATGATAACACCGGGAAAAGGGTGGCGACTCAAAGCTTCATTAAAAAGACTGTGGAACTTTTAAAAGATGGATACATCATAGCAATTAAAGGCTTGGGCGGATTTCATTTAGCAGTAAACGCAGAAAACCACAACGCAGTCATTCGTCTTAGAAAAAGAAAACATCGCGAACAAAAACCTCTTGCGGTAATGTCATATGATATAGAACATATCGGAAAATATGCCCATATAGAACCGGAAGCAGAAAAACTCCTTACATCTTCACAGCGGCCTATTGTGATCTTGAAAAAAAAGGAGCCCAATTCTCTATCTGAGGAAGTTTCACCAAGAAACATGTATTTTGGCGCAATGCTTCCCTATACACCTCTTCATTACCTTCTACTGCAAAATGACTTTATAGCATTGGTGATGACCAGCGGTAACTTGAGTGAAGAGCCCATTGCCATTGACAATGAGGATGCTTTTAAGCGGCTTTCCGATATTGCTGATTATTTTTTAATTCACGACAGGGATATTTACCTGCGAAGTGACGATTCAATTGTCAAAAGAACAGCCGGCGCCACCCGATTTATTCGTCGTTCAAGAGGATATGTCCCGATCCCTGTTTTCTTAAAACAAAAGACTCCTCAGATACTTGCCTGTGGGGCTGAATTAAAAAACACGGTTTGTCTTACAAAGAAAAATAATGCATTTATAAGCCAGCACATCGGAGATATTGAAAATCTTGCAACATACGAGTTCTTTATGATGACAATCGAACATATGAAGCGGATTCTCGACATCAAACCGGAGATAATTGCCTTTGATCTTCATCCAGATTATCTGAGCACACGTTATGCAAAGGAGTTTAAAGACATAAAAAAGGTTCAGGTTCAGCATCACCATGCGCATATCATTAGCTGTATGGCTGAAAACAAGTTGGATGGATCTGTAATAGGGCTTTCGTTTGATGGTACCGGCTATGGAACTGACGGGAATATATGGGGAGGTGAAGTGCTTGTTGCTGATGCCGTTCAATTTAAGCGGGAAGCTTATCTTTCCTATGTCCCGATGCCGGGAAGCACTAAAGCTATAAAAGAACCCTGGCGTATGGCTGTAAGTTACCTTTACGATGCTTTTAATGAATCATTTTGGGATCTTGATCTTCCGATGTTTAAAGAAATAGATGAAAAGAAGATAAAGATCATGGTCGATATGATTTCAAAAAAAATAAATTCTCCCTATACATCCAGTCTTGGTCGCCTCTTTGACGGGGTGGCGGCGATTATAGGTATAAGGAATCAAGTTTTTTTTGAGGGTCAGGCTGCCATGGAACTTGAGATGTTGATAGCTCCGACCCTTTCGTCTGAGAGAGATCAGTTGCGGGTAGGGGAAAAGACGATAACAACCTATGATTATGAGTGGGTGTCTAAAGATGGTTACATTGTTCTGCCTGAACCGATTATACGAGGAGTGGCAAAAGACATGGAAAAGGGTGTCCACCCGTCTGAGATAAGCAGCAAATTTCACGCGACGCTTATCTGTCTGTTTTCAGAACTTTGTGAAGTTATAAGAAAAGAAAGCGGGTTAAACCGTGTTGTATTAAGTGGCGGTGTATTTCAGAATTCGTTTCTTTTAACCGGCTTGATACAGAAACTTGAAACAAAAAGTTTTGAAGTCTTTACTCACCATCTTGTTCCTACGAATGACGGCGGTATTTCCTTTGGGCAAGCCATGGTTGCCGCTGCAATAGCATCGAGATGAGCATATCAAGCTGTATTTTCCATAAAATAATTCCAAATTTCTTTGACTTTTTTCCGCAGATCACCAAATTTATCTTCAGGGACTATGGGGCTTTTCTCTTGGAGGCTGAGTTTATGAGCAGCTGCCCTGTAGATTAAGTAGGCTTCCCTTAGAAAGTAAGCAGTATATTCGTCAATAATACCCGTTTCAGCAAGGGTTTGAAGAAGACGGACATTGTCGGTCCAATTCAAAAGTTCGGTATATTCATTCGATTTTAAGAGTACCAGGTACTGAACAATGAATTCTATGTCAACAATTCCGCCTTTATCCTGTTTGAGATCAAAAGAGCCCTGTATGCGTTTTAAAAGTTCTTTGCGCATACGTTCGCGCATGTTCTTTACTTCTTTTCGGAGTTTGGATTTGCTGCGTGGACGAGCAAGCACCTCAATTCTAATTTGTGCAAAACGCTCTGTAACACGGCTATCTCCGCTTACGGCCCTTGCCTTTATAAGGGCCTGATGTTCCCATGCCCAGGCTTTTTCTACCTGATAATCTCTAAATGCCTCAACATGACTGACAATAAGACCGGAACTCCCGCTTGGGCGTAATCTCATATCAGTTTCATATAGAACTCCTGCAGATGTATGGGCAGTTAAGATATGAATTACTCTTTGACCCAGACGAACAAAGAACTGGGCATTGTCTATTGAATTTTTATTACCTACTGTCTGACCCTCACTACCTGCATGAAGAAATACCAGATCAAGATCAGAATCATACCCGAGTTCAAGGCCGCCTAGTTTCCCATAGGATATAACAACGAATCCTCTGTCGCATTTCTTTCCGTTTAAAAAACAAATAGGCTCTCCATGTTTTTCAACCAGGTGACTCCAGGACAATTCGAGAGCCTTATTTAAGATCGTTTCCGCAATGTCGGAAAGATGGTCACTGACTTTCATTAAAGGGAAGTTGCCGGCAACATCGGCGGCAGCAACCCGCAAGATATTAATTTGTTTGAAAATACACAGCTCTTCGACTTGATATTCGAGATCGTAAGGGGACAGATGTTCGAATCGTTGATGTAATTCTTTTTCAAGTTCGAATTTTTGAGGAGGAATATAAAGTGTACGCGGATCAAGAAGCTCGTCCAGTAGCACAGGGTGCTGAGCTAAAAAGGATATAATCCATGGGCTGGTATTTGCAAGTTTTATAAGATGGGAAAGTACGTTTGGATTCTCCAACAAAAGTGATATATAGCAGGTTCGCCGTTCAATGGTCTTGATAAGGTCTATTATACGGTTCAAGACAGGGAGAGACTGTTCTGATTTGCCAATTTCTTTAAGCACAAGCGGTATCAGTTTGTCGAGACGTTCACGACCTTCGCTGCTAAGAGCTCTTGTTTCCGGGTCATTACGTAGATAATCTAATAATCGAAAAACCTTGTCCGGGCTGTCAAATCCGGTAGCGGAAAGCAACTCATGCCCTTGCTCATCTTCTTTAGAATCCTGCCACACTGCTCTCAATTCATTGTAAATTTTGTCGATTTGGTCATTTGGACTTTCCGAATCTTTAATTTCAAGCAAATTTTTAAAATGATCATGAACACTTTCCATGTATTTTTTTAGATTCAATGAAAAAGATTCCCAGTTTGAAAAGCCCATGGATGCTGCAAGGCGGACTCTTTCAAGAGGATCGGACGGAAGGTTATGGGTTTGCTGATCAGAGAATTCCTGCAAACGGTGTTCCACGTTGCGCAAAAACTCGTATGCTTTTTTAAGTTCATTATATACATTCTCGGGAATATATTTTTCTTGGGAGAGAATCGATAAAATTTTAAGAATAGGTCGATCCTGAAGGACCGGTACTACCCCACCGCGTATAAGCTGAAAAATCTGTCCAAAAAATTCTATCTCACGTATTCCGCCGGGGCCGAGTTTAACATTATCTTTCATTCCTTTTTGTTTGATTTCAAGGGAAATCTTCTGCTTCATGTCTCTTAAGGATTCAAAGACGCCAAAGTCTAAGTATCTTCGATAAACAAAGGGTTTAAGTCTTTCCAGAAGGTGTTTACCGGCGTTTTTGTCGCCGGCAACAACCCTTGCTTTGATCCAAACGTAACGCTCCCACTCTCGCCCAAAAAGCTGGTAGTAATGTTCCATATTATCAAAACTCATTACGAGTGGGCCGTTTTCACCATCGGGACGAAGACGCATATCGACGCGAAAGACAATACCTTCAGAAGTGGTTGATCCGATAACGTTTATAATTCTATGACAAAGACGTAGAAAAAATTCATCATTGCTGATCGTTTTTGCTTTTTCTTTTGTATTACCGCTCTCTGGAAAGGTAAAAATCAGGTCAACATCAGAAGAAAAGTTGAGTTCCCGACCACCAAGCTTTCCCATCCCTATAATGACAAGCTGTTGGCGTGAACCATCGGTCCCGGTAGGAACGCCGAATTCTGAACATTGCCGTTTATAAAGAAGTGAAAGCGTTTGCTCTATACAAGAATCGGCAAAAGATGATAGATCAGCCATGGTTTCTGAAAGATTCGACCAGCCCGCAAGGTCGCGCCAGGCAATCCTCACCATTTCACGGTGACGAACTCTGCGAAGAATACTGCCAATTTTTACATCTTCGTCTGCCTCCAAAAGAGAAGTTTTGAGCTTATTATGGTATTCGTCCTTATTATATTGTCTTTGGAGATCACGACTTTCGATAAGACTTGCCAGCATTTCGGGATCACGGATGCAGCTTTTTGAGACAAAATCACTAAAGGAAAAGACCCGTTTTAATACCGAAATAAATTCGTCGTCATATGGCAGTTTTATGTTTGATTCTTCGGCTGCAGTGCAAAATTCTTCCCATTTAGTTTTTGCAATTTCCCACAGCTCTTTTGGAAGATTATTATTAGTCATTTGTGTTGAGAGGTTATAAATAGTTATAGTCAATAAAAGACTGTACAGAATATATTTGTAATAGTTTATTAGAGACCTTTATATTCTCAAAGATATTTTTTTTCAATGTTTTTCAAATATTGCGAAAACAAAATAATATAAACAACAAAAGGAGAAAAAAGATGTGTCTAAATCTTACTTTCGTGGTATAGAGTAAGCGTGAGGATTCACCACTAAAAGATACGGAATGAGTATAATGGATTATCAACACTTTATGGAAAAAGCGTTGGATCAGGCAAAAATGGCGTTATCTGCTGGTGAGTTCCCTGTAGGATGTGTAATGGTTTATGAAGATACAATTATTGTAGACGGTTATCGGAAGGGCACAACTAAGGGATCCGTAAATGAAATTGATCATGCCGAAATATTGACATTAAGGCGTCTTATCGATCTTGAGAAGAATAAAGATAAAAATAAAATAACTCTTTTTTGTACTCTTGAACCTTGCCTGATGTGTTTTGGAGCAATTCTATTAAGTGGTATCGGTGAAATTGTATATGCTTATGAAGATGTAATGGGAGGAGGAACAGGTTGTAATTTGTCCAAGCTGAACCCCTTGTACAAAAATCGTAAGATTTCAATTGTTTCGAATATACTACGCCAAGAGAGTTTGGAAATTTTTAAGGTATATTTTGCTAACCCGGTAAATACTTATTGGAAGGAAAGCCTATTGGCCAAACATATACTAAATCAATAGCCTGGATGTCCGTTTCTATTGTAAACTATTATATTTTACTTGCATTTTTTACTTGCATTTCTTAATATCGTTGTATATCCACTATTAAACTTTCTTTTCTTCTTCTGTTTGGAGAGATAAATGAAAGTCGATGGGTTCGAATATTTTGCGAATTCATTTAAAAAATAACATCAAATTATTGTATGAGGAGGTGAAAACATAGCTATATCAAGAAGATCAAGTAGATTTTATAGAACAAATGTTAATAAAAACATAAAAGCAAAAAATGTTAGAGTGATAGATCCTGATGGCAACCAGATTGGCGTTATCCCGACCTATAGGGCTCTCGCAACTGCCGCTGATTTTGGTCTTGACCTGGTTGAAATTTCTCCTAATGCAGATCCTCCAGTCTGTAAGATAATGGATTATGGTCGGTATAAATATGAACAGACAAAGAAACAACAAGAAGCAAAAAAGAAACAAAGCACCTTTCAGGTCAAAGAGATAAAGATACGTCCGAAGACGGGTGATCACGACCTGCAGATAAAAATCGGTCATATAAAAAGGTTTATTGCCAAAAGGGACAAGGTTAAGGTAACTGTCATTTTCAGGGGTCGAGAAATTACACTTTCAGGGCTTGGGAGGGATATGCTAGAAAGAGTTGTTGAGGCAACTGAGGAAGTTGCAGTCGTAGAGCAACAAGCCAAATTTGAGGGCCGTACAATCGTTATGATCCTGGCGCCAAAGTAATTAGAAAACATTTGTTTCTTACCACGAAGGGCACGAAGGTCTAAAAGTCAAGCTGGTTATTCATATGCTTTTACTAAGGTGGCGTGAGTTAAGAATTATTGGTTGCTCACGCCATCTAAGTTTGAAATAAAAGGGGAATATAAAAATGCCAAAGATAAAGACAAATAGGGCTGCGTCAAAACGTTTTAGGAAAACGGGAACGGGGAAAATTGTTTTTTCAAAATCCCATGCCAGTCATATGTTAACAAAAAAAACCAGAAAGCGTAAAAGATCTTTAAGAAAAAGCCAAATTGTTGATAAATCAAATAAAAAGAATGTAAAATTGCTTCTCCCCAATGGGTGATAGGCGCTTAGTAACTCAACATCAACAACTTTTTATTGATGTTCAACAACCTGTTATATTTGTTTACTAAAAGAAACTGGGAATTTGAAACTGGAAACTGGATAAATAAGAAATATTTCAATTTTAGCACAACAATTCGCATCAAAATGGCGGAGTGAAGCGACTTCATTAAATCTAAAATCATCAATCTGAGATCTACAATCCCTTGGTTTCCCGACAAATCGGAATTTCCGTTTCGCTCCAACCGGCTTGTCCGGGTTTGGTGTATGGATTGTATTTTTAATTCTTACAAAGGAAACAATTATGCGTGTGAAAAGAGGTTATAAAGCAAGAAAACGCCGAAAAAAGGTTTTAAAACTGGCCAAAGGTTATCGTGGAGGCCGCAGCAAATTATTCCGCACTGCTGCAGACGCCGTAGATAAAGCACTCATGTATGCTTATCGGGATCGCAAAGCTCGTAAGCGTGATTTCCGGAAACTATGGATCATAAGAATTAATGCTGCAGCGCACATGAATGATCTAAACTACAGCAAACTCATGCATGGGTTAAAGCTTGCAAATATTGAGATTGACCGCAAAGTCCTTGCGGAGTTGGCAATATCAGATCCTTCCGGTTTTGCTCAAATAGCCAACTTGGCGTTGCAGCAACTCTGAAGCTGAATGCCGGATATTTAAATTAGACAGGATTTAATCTAGTTAGTGTCTGAACGAAAACTCCCGTTCAGGCAAAAATCCGAATATCGAAACTCGAAACTCGAAACAATATCGAATATCAAATTTTTCAATGTTCAAAACAAAAGCCTCGGTATTCGGTTGTTTAGAGCATTTGAACATTCGAATTTAGAATTTGTTTCGGATTTCGTAATTCGGATTTCGAATTTCAAAAATCAAAAATTGAAGGTTGTCGTTCAGGTATTAGTTAAATAAAATTTATATTTTTTTTTGTGCTTATAGACTCAATAGTTACGGTTTAAGAAAAGTGGAAAGAACAATAGAACAGATAAATGAGGAAGCATTAAAAGAGCTTCAATCTGTTTCAGATCATGAGGCGACAAAAGTTCTGTTTACACGATATCTGGGCCGAAAGGGTCTTGTTACTCAATATTTAAGGAACATTTCAAAATTACCACGAGATAAAAGACCGGAGGCCGGGAGAAAGGCAAATGAGGTAAAAACAACCCTTGATAAGGCATTTAACAAAGCTTTAAAACGACGTCTTTCAGACACTTTCGAAAAAGACGAGGAGATAGATATTTCCCTGCCAGGGAGAATGACCCTACAGGGATTTTTACATCCCATTACACAAATTAACCGGCAGATATGTGATATATTTGAAAAATTGGGGTTCGATATTGTTGAGGGGCCGGAGGTTGAAACAGATTATTATAATTTTGAAGCTCTCAACTTTCCAAAAAATCATCCTGCAAGGGATATGCAGGACACATTATATGTTTCCGATAACATTGTTCTAAGGACGCATACATCACCGGTTCAGATCCGAACTATGGAAAAGCAAACTCCGCCGGTGAGAGTCGTTGCGCCGGGCAAGGTATTTAGATGTGATTCAGACGTAACACATACTCCAATGTTTCACCAGGTTGAAGGTCTTCTGGTAGATAAAAACATATCCTTTGGAGATCTTAAGGGAATACTAACAACATTTGTTCACCAGATGTTTGACGAAAAAACAAGTCTCAGGTTTCGCCCAAGCTTTTTCCCATTTACGGAACCGAGTGCCGAGGTTGACATTCTTTGTGTTATGTGCAGAGGCAAGGGTTGCAGAGTATGTTCACAAACAGGATGGCTCGAAGTTCTTGGATCCGGCATGGTCCATCCTGCACTGTATGAAAATGTCGGATATGACATCGCCCATTACACAGGATTTGCTTTTGGGATGGGCGTTGAGCGTATTGCCATGCTAAAATACGGAATCGATGATATTCGGAAATTCTTTGAAAATGATCTCAGATTTTTGAGGCAGTTTTAACATGAAAGTTAGCTTGAGCTGGTTAGAAGATTATGTCTCTATTGAAATGGAGATACAAAATCTTGCTGATGCACTCACCATGGCCGGTCTTGAAGTTGAAGCAGTTTCAGACCGTTATGACTACTTGGATAGTGTTGTTGTCGGCCGTGTTGTTAAAATCAGCCCCCATCCAAATGCCGATAAATTACAGGTTTGTGAGGTGGATCTGGGTGAGTGTATAATTTCTGTTGTATGTGGAGCCCCTAACATAACAAAAGATATGCTTTCGCCCACGGCCCTGCCCGGCACCGTTTTGCCGGATGGATTTATCCTCGAAAAAACAATAATACGTGGTATAACATCGGAAGGTATGCTTTGCAGTGAGGGAGAATTGGGTCTTGGACCGGACAAGAGTGGTATCATGACCATTAGACCCTCCAAATCGGTGGGTGACAAGGTTGCAAAAGCGCTTGAGCTTTCAGACATGGTGGTTGAACTTGATCTTACTCCGAACAGACCCGATTGTCTCAGCATAATAGGAATCGCACGTGAAATAGCTGCTATACAAAAAACAAACATACGATATCCTGATATTAGTCTCTCTGAGTCGAGTGATAATATTTCAGACTTAACATCCGTAACTATCAAAGCACCGGACCATTGTCCACGATATACGGCACGGCTTCTTTTTGATGTTTCAATTGAACCCTCTCCCTTCTGGATTCAGGACCGGCTTATGTCGGTTGGCTTAAGACCAATCAATAATATAGTTGATCTAACAAACTTTGTCTTGATGGAGACCGGTCAGCCGCTACATGCATTTGATTTTGACAACCTGGCGGAAAACAGGATTGTTGTTCGCACGGCAAATGAAAGTGAAACATTTACTTCACTGGACAATAAAGATCGCATACTTTCTAAAGATATGCTGATGATCTGTGATGGAGAAAGACCGGTTGCTATTGGCGGGGTCATGGGCGGTCTCAATTCGGAGATTGAAGTATCCACGACCCGAATTCTTATTGAGAGCGCATATTTTGATCCTGTCAGTATTCGAAAAACCTCAAAAAAGCTAGGTCTGAAAACAGATGCTTCACATCGTTTCGAACGCGGTGTTGATCCGGATGGTACTATTACGGCTTTAAATAGATCTGCTCAACTTATGGCTGAAATCGGCGGCGGAAAGTTAATTAAGGGAATAATAGATGAATATTCTAAACCGGTACACAGAAAGACAATAACCTTAAGTACAAAAAACACGAATCGCCTCCTTGGAACCTGCCTGGAACAAAATGAAGTCAAAGAGTTGTTGGAATCGATTGAGTTTAAGGTTGAGAAAGACGACCAGAAGTATAATCAGGATAAACTCGGAGTTATTCCACCTTCCTTCAGGGTAGATATCAAAAGACCGGAAGACCTAATGGAGGAAGTAGCACGTCTTTCCGGCTACAACAATATTCCGGCCACATTTCCGGTTATTCCTGCTGAAGACAGACATCCGGCAAAACAATTAACTTTAAGGGAAAAGATAAAGAGACTGATGATCGGCTCCGGCT
>CAZQOH010000049.1:6309-10717 GCA_964594355.1 uncultured Desulfobacterales bacterium | reverse complement strand
ACCCAATTACCCAATATTGAAGATGTCTGTAACGAATCATCACTTTTTGCAACCTTCTGAAATTTGCGATGTCTTGCCTGTATGAATACTTTTAAATTCTATTAACTTATAGCAGATTTCTTTCGTAAATAGCAAATATTTTGGGCTTTATTTGTTTCAAAAACTTTCCATTAACTATGGAGTTTTTGAATATGAATATAGTCATAGCAACAGCTTACTTGCAGGCTGGAGCGGCTGAAGGGAATAACCAAATAAACCGATTATGGTTTAAAGACTTTTAATTTCAGATCTTTTATTACCCTGAAATGTTTTGCATTACTTGAAACAAGGGTCATGTTGTTTTCAATAGCCGTAGCGGCAATTATGGCATCACCAGCCCTTAAAGCTGAGGGCAGGGTATATTCTTCAATATAGATTAATGCTCTGTGTCCGATGTTTTCTGTAAGTGGTAGAACCATGAAATTAAATGAGCTGATAAAATCTTTTACATACTTATGCTGTGTTTTGTTTTTACCACACTGTAAAAGCTCCATGTAGGTCTGAATAGAGAGGTATTTATATTCAGTCCTCTCCATAAGCCTTGAGGCTTTTTGATTCCCACGCTGTACCCAAATGAAAATATCAGTATCAAATATCATCGCACCTTGGTTTTCTTAATTCATCGAGTTCCTCTAACACAGGTTTTTGAGTATCTTTTACTGACATGCCAAAAAAAGGATGATCTTTGATTTTTTTTGTTACCTTGGCTTTGGCAGGTATAATGACCCCTTTCATCTTGCCATGATACAGCACTGATACTGTTTCGTTTCTGTCGAGCGCTTTAAGTATATCATTCATTTTGTATCTTAAATCAACAACACTGGCTTTCATAACGACTCCCATAATAATGTATAATCTATATATACATTTATTAGAAGTAATTGTCAAGAATATATTGAAATATTTTTAATGGTTATTGAAGCAATCATAAACCTTCTACCAACCGGCATCGCCAACCACTAGATTTTTAAACCGTGCGCGGATCCTGGTGTCAACGTCTGTTGAAAATACTGCGGGGTTATCCTTAGTAAGAATCTTCCTTGCTTCATTTAGAGCGTTGGTGTGTGCATCAGGTCGCCCTTGATCTTCCCAGGATTCACGCATATCACGCGTTGCCACGGTTGGAAGGACAGCTGCGGTACGCATATGGTCAACGGTGTGCGTATGTTCCATGTAAGTGCCGCCCGGACCTATTTCCGCGATCAAATCAAGAGCAAGGTTTTCTTCACTGAACTCCAGGCCCCGTTTGATACGCTTGAGCATTAAGGCAATTTCATTGTCGATTACAGCTTTTGCAAAATCGAAAGCCATTAAGCTGCTTAAAAGCCCACCCATGTTTAACATATCCGCTCCTGCGAGAACAGCTCCAGTTGTGTTCATGCCGGTTTCATAACCCGATTGAGCGTCGTTAGTATGGGCATTTGTCACGCCGATATACCCGCCTGACGGGACATTATAGAATTGGGCCATCTGGCAATGTGACATTTGCAGGATTCCCGTTTCAATTGCTCCCGGTGCATAGTTGGCTGTCCGCATGTCCGCCACTGTTGATAAAACGGCATAGATCAGAGGTGTTTTAGGCCGGGCCATCTGCATGAGGACGCTTAATGCCAGGAATTCAGCGTTACCTATCGCCAGAGTTCCCAATAATGTCATGGGAGCCGTCATACCCGCGTTGGGGACGATGCTTCCATATACCGGCAATCCATTTTCAACGAGGTAGAGTATCTCTTCTATAGATTCTATGTCCATGGTCAGAGGTGAAATTACAGGACAACCGTGGTGGGTAATAATGGGCCGTTCTTTATAAGCCTCCTTGCTTCCGGCAATGATTGAGCCAAGTTCGAGCACCTGCAAAAGCTCTTTCATGTTAGGAGTATTTCCGCGAATCGGCTTCAAACAGTTTTTAAGTGCAGGGTAGAAACGTGAAATACTGAATTGTCCTTCGGGAGCGTCATCGGCAAGTGTAGAAATAGAAAAGACATCAAAACCCGTCAATTCATTGATGAGAAAGGCGATATTTGCGATGTCCGATGAGGTGCCAGACCGCTCTTTGCCGGTTTGGGGGTCAATTATATTAGGGGCGGAGCTTGCCGTTACCACCACGGGACTCTCTTCGGGAATTGTCCTGTCAAATTTCGGGTCGCGACCTTTGAATGTAAATGTTGGAACAAAGGCTTTACGATATTCTTCTACCACGCTCTGCGGGATCTTTACATTTGTGGTTTCGGAATTTACTGTGCATCCGTGTTTGGCATAAATTTCCCGCGCTTTATCACTTCGGACAAGGATACCGACCTTTTCGAGGATCTCCAGTGATGCTTCATGAACCCGTTCGACCTGTTCCGAGGTAAGAAGTTTTGTGTATTTCATTTCGTCTCCTTTTGATAATATAAATTTTCACCGCCCGCCTGTCCCGCCCCTGCGGGGCTTCGCTCAAGACGCAGAGGGCGCAAAGATAAATGATTTTTTCATTGGTTCTTTCTGGAAGCATATAAAATACAACACGGATACCCATTGATTCAAGGACTTTTTAAAAGTTAATTGATAATCTTCTTGACATATCAAATTTAGTTGTTCAGTATATACTTTTTCAAAATAACAAATATAAACAGCCATATATAGCATTATCAGCGATAAAAGGTTGTATTAAATGAATCTTAACCAACTGAAGATTTTCTATCTATCTGCTAAGCTCGGAAGTTTAAGTGCTGCAGCAAGGGCACTCAATATTACCCAGCCAGCCATGACAAAAGGGATACAAAGGCTTCAGGAATATTATGAAATCAAACTTTTCAACCGCTTTGGAAAAAAACTGGTTTTAACAGATGCGGGAGATGCTCTTTATAAAATTGCCGAAAAAATTTTCGAACTCGAAAAAAATGCAGAGGAGAGCATCCGTGATTTTCAGCAAGGGAAAAGGGGGTATGTCCGGATTCTTGCAAGCGAAAGTTTTGGGGCATACTATCTTCCTTCCATAATCGATCCCTTCAGCAAATCTAATCCTAATATACGGATATCAATTAATATTTTGCCGAGCGAGCAGGTTGTAGAAAATGTTGCCGGCCTCAACAACGACCTGGGATTTATCTCATATCCGATTGAACACAAGAAAGTGCTGATCAGAGAAATTCTGGAAGACAGACTTGTAATTATTGTTCCACCCGACCATGATTTTGCCGGAAAGAAATACCTTACCCCTCAGGATCTTAACGAACAGAATATGATCACTCACGAGAAAGGATCGACCGCCCAAAGGGTTGTCGATGGGTTTATCAAAAAGAACAAAATTTCCATCTTTATTCCCATGGAGCTTTCCAGCAATAGAGCCGTTAAAAAAGCAGTTGAAGATGGAACAGGTATTGCTTTGATATCCAGGCATGTTGCAAGTGAAGAGATTCAAATGGGCAGATTAATAGCGATTTCTTTATCTGGTAAGGCTATTAAACGAAAATTCTACCTGGTGCATCATAAGGATAAATATATTTCGGAGGCGCTGGGGCAACTGATCGAAATGGTGGATAAGTGGGCGGCGGAATACACAAAAAGTTTTTCTTGATCGGAGCATTCTTCCATCAGCTTACTATAGTGGTTCTCATAAATATGTTCCGATTGAACCGCGTCTAAGCTTCCGAACTCATCCTGGGTTCATTTGAACTATAAATACTTCTATTAATCAAGAACACGATCGAGGTGGAGCAGCTGATCCAGACTGGTAATGACCGGTACTGATGTTTTTATATCCGGCCACGATCTACGCACGGAATGGTGTTTGATCCAGATGGGTTGTAAACCTATATCTTTGGCACCACAGATGTCGATTCGCCAATCGTCACCTATGTAGACAGCTTCACCTGGGGTTGTGCCCAGACTGTCAAGACACAAATGAAAGGGGGCGGGGTCAGGTTTTGGCGGTACATCCGCTTCTCCGGCTACAATGACGACCTCGAAAAACCTTTCGAGCTCGGGAAACAGGCTGATTCGGTGTTTTCCCGAGGTCTTTTGTCCCTGTGTATTTGTAATAAGCCCCAGACGATATTCAGTGTTGAGTTTTTCAAGTACTTGTACAGTCTCAGGAAATAGGACAGTTTCAGCCTTTACACGTTCCCAATATTCATTTTCCCATATTTCAAGACGTTTCAAGTCAGGCTCAAGACAGTAGTAGAAATATACTTCCTTCCAGATGGTTTTCCTTGAAAAAATAGATTTTGCGTGAAATTCTTTTCGAATTCGCCGGTAATTCGATAGAAACTCATCCCATAATGTCAAACTGAGATTTGAAAAAACCTTAGTCTGTGCCTCTTTTTCGGCTGCACGAAATCCATTGGCTGAATCTACAAGGGTTTGACCAAAATCAAAGAGTATCGCC
>CAZQOH010000049.1:0-6209 GCA_964594355.1 uncultured Desulfobacterales bacterium | reverse complement strand
CTTCCCCATTTTTTTAGATAATCTCCAAAAAGTTCCTCATCATCCGGTATATGTTCTTCAATAGGTATGGATAGCAATGTATAGTTCAGGAAGTGTCGCCAATTTATGTTTTCACTATCGATGTTACCGGCCCAGGTGCCGCAGCCGAGGGTATCGGTAAAGGGCAGACCGCTGCCCCAGCCGCCGCTGTTTGCATAGGAGTGCGGCATGCTACATACGACCCTGCCGACATTCGTCCTTACGGCAAGTTCCACTCTGCGTTCGTCTTTTTCTGTGTGAATGGAGACGGAATGGCCTTCTCCGGAAAATTTTTGCATGGCTTTAACGCGTTCAGTTATTTCATCAAAGTCGTTCCACTTCCATACCGTTAATACCGGTGATATTTTTTCCCCTGAGAACCTGTCCTCAGGCCCTATCTTTTCACCAAGCACCATAATGAACTTGGTGTCTTCAGGTACGGTTAACCCTGCAAGGTCGGCAATAAAACGTGCAGATTTGGCTACGATATCGCGATTCAGCGTATGGCCGTCCGGCCACATGGTTTGTCTAAGGGTTTCCCTTTCTTCCGTGCTGCAAAGATATCCACCCTCCGATTTCAAGCATTCAATCATTTGATCGTAAACTTCATCATAGACTGCAACTGCATTTTCCGATGAGCAGGATGCTGAGTTGTTTGCGATTTTGGAAAGCATGATTTTATGAGCGGTAGCAGGGATATCTACAGTTTCATCAACGATTGATACAACATTCCCGGCGCCTACCGTCTGGGCGGGTTTGGCGGCTCCATACACTACTTTTACCAGTGCCGCACCGCCGGTAGCAACCGCATAGTCACAGTTAGACATGAGTTCACGTGTCTTTTCATGGCTCGTAAATTTGAT
The DNA here is from genome assembly GCA_964594355.1 of uncultured Desulfobacterales bacterium. Lineage (GTDB taxonomy): Bacteria > Desulfobacterota > Desulfobacteria > Desulfobacterales > JAUVVS01 > JAUVVS01. The sequence continues at coordinate 5,328 of CAZQOH010000049.1, read as the reverse complement.
GCATTGCAGGAGATCTATCGGTGCACCGATTTTCTTTAGAGCCTTTCTCCCATGTTCAACCGCAAGGTATGAGCTTCCCTGGGTTCTTGGATGGGGTGATACAATCATTGCGTTTCTGGTTTTCAATGTGCTCAGCCCGAGACAGCAGATAGTCGACTCAGGGTTGGTACAGGGTACTACATTGGCAATTACTCCGATTGGCTTGGCATATTTTCTGATTCCCCGCTCTTTATCTTCTTCTATCAAACCGCACGTTTTTGCACCGCGTTGATCCCACAGGGTTCCCAAAGTTTTTGTTTTAATTTTGTTCAATTTATCTTCATAAACACCGATTCCTGACTCATCTACGGCAAGCTTGGCCAACGCCTTGCGCGTCTCTTCTTTTTGCCACTCCCAGCCAACCGCCTGAACCATTTCGTCTACTTTTTCCTGCGGCCAGAATTCTATTTCTTCAAAAGCTTTTTTTGCACGTTCATACATTTCCTGGATGTTGTCTTCCATAGCTCTTATCTATCCTCCATTTACTTTAAAATTGTGAGAAGTTGAAAAGTACATATCTAGTGTCTGAACGAAAACCCTCAATTTTTTAATTTTGAAATTCGAAATCCGAATTGCGAAATCCGAAACAAATTCTAAATTCGAATGTTCAAATGCTCTAAACAACCGAATACCGAGGCTTTTGTTTTGAACATTGAAAAATTTGATATTCGATATTGTTTCGAGTTTCGATATTCGATATTCGGATTTTGCCTGAACGGGAGCTTTCGTTCAGGCACTATCTAGTTAAGTCGTCGACTCAACCACTCAACTATTTGACGATAGGAATGGTGTATCCCATCTTTTTAAATGCTTCCTTGGCTACTACAAAGAAATCTTCAATGTCCTTGTAAGTAATTTGACCCAGGTTGCACAGCCTGAAAGTTTTTAATCCGAACATCTTTCCCGGATAAATCGTGAATCCACGTTCATAGCAATAGTCATGCAGTTTAAAGAAATCGAATTTTTCATCCTCAGGAGCCTTTATGGTAACGACAAGGTGGCCCTGTATTCCCTTGTCAATCACGGACTCCAGACCGATCTCTTCCAGCCCCTTATGGATAGCTTCCCAGCAACGGGTTATACGCTCCCAGCGGGCATGTTCTCCTTCCTCCCAGTATTCCTTGATAGCCTGGTTTAAAGCATATATCGTCTGGACAGGCGGAGTAAAGTGCATCTCGCCAACCCTCTCAAAAAAATCGTACTGCATATAAAGGTTACAGTAGTATGAGCGTTTCGGATAATCTTTTGATTTTTCTATCTCATCTATCTTTCCGACAACCCACGAGGCACCGGTCATGCCACAAAGACCCTTCTGAGCGGAAGACATCAAAAAATCGATATTTTCCTCCTCAATATTGATTGGGAGCAAAGCATATGTTGAGATCGTGTCAACCATAAAAACGCAATCATGGTCGTGAGCAATCTTTCCGATTTCCCCAACAGGATTCAATACTCCGGTGCCGGTTTCGTGGTGCACAGTGGCAACCACCGCAATTTCTTTGTCTTTTTCCAATGTCTCCTTGACGACATTCAGGTCGGGCAAACCGGTTGTTGGAAATTCGAGGTTCACACAGGGGATATGATAGTGATCGGCAATCTCCGCCATTCTCGCAGAATATGCTCCATTGTTTACAATACATATCTTTTTATTCTCAGGAACAAGCGAGTTTACACAGACATCCTGAATAATCGTTCCGGAGCCGGTGAAAATGATGGCTGTGTATTTGTCGGGGGCACCGTGTACGACTTTGACCAGCTTTTTTCTAATGTCGGTCATAATATCGACAAACTCTTGCTCTCGAGGGCAAATATCCGGGACTACCTGTGCGTATTTTACATAATCACTGGTTGTAGCCGGGCCGGGATTCAAGAGAACATTTCTTTTTACAGGTTTAACGACCTCCATTTTAATCTCCCTTTTTTCTGAATTTTATGGTTTATTTTACAGTTTTCCGACTTTCTTAATTCCCGATTTTTTGCTGGGGTCCTCAATTTCTTCAACAATCAGGTAACCCCCGCCATAAATCTTTTTCCTTTCATCAAAGGCTTCCTTCCATTCATCAGGTGTTCGGGTCAATGCTGGTTGGGTAATCTTATGGCGATCCTGTAACGGGGGAACCGGTCTGTCGGCAGGACCGTCGTAATCTTCTATAGGAGTTAAATTCTGCCCGAGCCGGGTATACTCTCCCCTTTCAACTTCTTCAATATAATGAGCTCCTGCTGCAAAAGAACGTGTGACGGCCAGAATAGCCCAGGTGGCCTCAGGTGTAAATCCTAAATCCATCATAGTGGCGCCGGTGGCGCCGAGCATATCCAGGTCTACTGGTTCATCAGAGGCTTGCTGAGCGGCTTTAACGATTTCCCTTGTAAAGGCAATGTATTTACCTGCCACTCCGAACTTTTCGGCCCTTGCAAACATTCGTTTGGCTGACGGATCCTTCAGCATTAAATCTGAAACCCCCAGGGCCTCATTGTTTAAGTTTTCCTTAACAAGGATCCCGGCAACTTCTTCCGTGGTTTTTCCTGCTTTTTCAGCTATTGGTAGATATTTTTCAAGCATGTTGCCGAAAGCGGAATATGCCCCGTAGGCATGACCAAAAGCCAAAATGGATGCGCCGCAAGCCTGGGTTAAAAAGGTTTTGGATTTGGCAACGATTCTGGATATGGCAGCCGGCATGGACAACCCGTCTTCAAGCGCCATAATCATCACGTAGTTCAACATTTTTTCTTCTTCGATTGTGGGAATTCTGGCTTGATAGTCAATAAAAAGAATGTCAACGGCACCATATCCTTCCTCCATGAGTTCCGTGGTATCATAGCCCCGGGTAACGATTCGGTGAACGTTCTTGTAAGCAACTTCGGAAACCCATTGGAACGGTACTCTTTTTGTATCCCGCGGAACAGTGCCATACTCTCTCTTGCTGTAATCATAGGGCATTTTCGGGCTGTCTAAATTCCCTATTCCTTTTTTATCACCTAAATCACCCATTTCTTGTATTCTCCTTCTTCTTTTTGTTTTTTGGCATATTCCTGTCTTTCTTCCTGCTTGGGAACCACCCGATCTTCAGGGCCGATATATTTAATCATAGACAAGTCGATCATTTGCACCATGGGTTCGTTCCGGGAGGCTCCCCAAGCACGTCCCTTTTTCATGTTATACAGGGCATGGGCTGCACAGCTAAAGCCACGACAGACACTTCCGATACACCAGGCTGCATTCGGGGAAAAGCCTATTTCCATTAAGGCGGTGTTACCGGATCCCACCACGTTGACACCCACATAGGATCTTCCTGCTTCCTTTCTTTTTGCGTGGAAGTGCTTCTCAAGAGCCCTTTGAAACTCAAGGTAAACACCCTCCAGTTCCAGTTCTTCCTGCTTGACGTGAATCGGTTCCGCCCTGGGGTCACTGTCGATGTGCTGGGGTTGCCCCATTCCCATCACAGGCTTTTTGGCATCCATGTATTCATCCACCAATATTTTGGCCATTTCATCAATTGATTTACCTTCAACCCTGGCACGTTCGATATATTTATTCAGCATGTAGCCGTGGGCTGCTCCGGGACCGTGTACGCCTCCAAAAGTTGTAATGGCTGCAGCAACCGTACAGGGAAGATTCGGTCTGCCTGCGCTAACGCCGATGGCACCGACGGCAGATGGCGACATGGAATGCTCTAAAAACACGCCCATTTCGTATTTTAGCATTTCTTTTTCTTCCTCAGCGGGGATTCGATTCTGGAAAAGGACAAACAACGCGTCACAGAATGAATAACCTTCCTCTGCCAATTCACTCAAATCATACCCGCGTAAGACAGTCTTTTCTTCTGTCTTATACGAAATGGCTGTCTTTCTTCGAAACAAAGGTTTCCTGTCCATACTTTCCTCCATTGTTAAGTTGTAATTGTTTTTTCTTTATCCTGAAATTACTTAAAAATATGCGCAGTTAACGAGTTTTTTAATATAAGTCAACCTAATAATTATCATATCCTCTATAACAAAAAGTTATAATAAAAGCTGTAGTTACCGGCCCAAGCCAATCAAAATTACGCCCAAAAAAATAAAGGTCGATCCGATCAATTTCTGTTTTGCATGTTTCTCCCCTAACCAGATTATCCCATAAAGGGCCGAAAAGATAATACTTACCTCTCGGACAGCAACTACATAACTGACCTTGCTCATTCTAAACGCAAAAAGTACCATCATGTAGGTAAAGAGTACCAAGAAGCCGGCAGCTAGAATGGCGCCTTTGTTGATGTGCCATTCTTCTTTCAACTTTGCTCGTTCTTTTGTTAATACATAAGGGGAAAGAAGAATAAAGGTGATAAAAAGCATCAGATAAATATAAACCGGCGGATAGACAAGACTTACACCCACTTTATCTACCAAAGAATAGGCAGCTATGGTTCCACCGGTACACAAAGCCCACAGAGAAGCACTGCTTCCCAATGCCTTGAAAGGTACAAAAAAAGATTGCCTTGAAAAGGACTGCAAGTGAAGTACATAGATACCGAAAATAATCAGAGCAATGCCTATGGCTCCAAGAAGGGAGAGTTTTTCATGGATTAAAAAAACTGCCAAAAACGGAACAAAGAGGGGGCCTGATCCTCTGGAAAGGGGATAGACCAGTGAAAGATCTCCTCTTTCATAAGCCCCTCCCATAAACCAAAAGTAAAGAGCGTGCAGCACGCCGGTTACAGCTATGTAAATCCATCCCGTGTTGGATATGTTCGTCCGGGGCCAAAAGTAAAGAAACATGGGAAAATAAAGAATAGCTGCAATTAGTAGAAACCACCAGATAAAGACAATCTTTCTTTTGCTTTTCTTGGATAGATAGTTCCAGCCTGCGTGCAAAAAAGCAGCTACTAACACAATCCCCAAGGCCAGTCCGCTCATTTAATTGTTTCCTCTTCAATTTTTCCCAATATGCAATATTTGATAAACTCATAAAAAGTCATTTGCGAGCGAGATTGAGCATTTTTGGAAAAAGATTCATGAAAAGCTGAACGTTAAAAATTGCAAGCTGTTTGAGGGCGTTAGCCCGAGTTCTTGCAATTTAGAGAAGCTTTTCAGGAATCCCAAAAATGGTCACAGAGCGAGCAAATTATACTTTTTACGAAACCATCAATATTCGGTGTTCAGTAAATTATTAAAAATATTTGTGGCTTAAAAAACTGGCATAGGTTAATAGATATCGATTAATATATCAATCTTATAATTTATGAGTGGCTGTAGAATTCAAAGGGAGACCTTTGAAAAATGCTCAATTTTGTTCAAGTTCAAGGAAGGCGAAAA
>CAZQOH010000048.1:0-10935 GCA_964594355.1 uncultured Desulfobacterales bacterium | reverse complement strand
TTTATACGCTCAAGGGTCTCTGCAAGTTGCTCCCGGTTTGTTTTTTTTACTTTCTTTTCAATCTGTGTTATGGCACTTTTTATTACTTTGGAAGAATCAAACGTCTTTTTTTTAAGTGATATTTTAACCTTCTTCTTCTTTGGAGTCACAGAAACCGCTTTTGAGGACTTCTGATCCACTTTAACAGACTTTTTAGCTACAGTCTTTTTCGGCTTTGTTACTTTTTTAGCAGATTTTATCTCGATTTGCTTGCCAGGGCTGGGTATTTGCCTCTGCGGTGGTAATGTAACAAGACTAACATTTACAACAGAAGGAAAAAACTTTTTGTGCTGCGTATAGCCTGGTATTAAGACTAATGCCACAAAAAAAATTATATGGCATATTAATGAAACAGTAAAAGTTGTAATCAATGAATTGGAGTCGTTTCCACCTTCTTGAAGCAAATAAGCACGGGCATATATACTTTTCTTCATCAGCTTTTTGCTTTTTGCTTTTTCTCCTTCTTATTTTGAATAATCGGCTCTGTTACCATGCCAAGTTTCTCAACCCCGGCCTCTTTAATTTCAGACATTACATGTACGACCATGCCATAGGATATATCTTTGTCCGCTCGAAGGTAAACTTCACGGTTGGCACGGCTTTCAAGGATTTTTGATAGTTTTTCCTGTAGAAAATCGAGTGCCACTTTATAATCGTTAATGTATACCTGATTATCTTTGTCGATAGTGATCAATAACTGTTCTGTTTCTGAAACAAGTGGTTTAGAGGTTGCTTCCGGCAGGGAAATATCTATGCCTTGCATCATCATAGGTGCAGTAACCATAAAAATTATTAATAGAACGAGCATTACATCAACAAATGGTGTAACATTTATATCAGACATAAGGCGGTCATTGCTGCCTCCAGATATCATACATTGCTCCTCTTGACACGTAAAATGTCACGCTCAATTATATTTAATAAATCTGCCGAAAAACTTTGCAATTCAGACTCGATAATTCTTATCTTATGCATAAAATGGTTAAAAGCTATGACTGCCGGTATTGCAACAGCCAACCCGGCCGCAGTTGCAATAAGTGCTTCAGAAATTCCGGGAGCCACAACAGCAAGGTTGGCAGAGCCTCTGATCCCGATACTATGAAATGAATTCATGATGCCCCAAACAGTTCCGAACAAACCGATGAAAGGAGCCGTATTTCCGGTTGTTGCAAGAAAAGGGACCATTTTAGTCATTCTGGTTGTCTCTGTATTGATAGCCCGGTTCAAGGCACGCTTAATATTGTCTGTTCCTTTAAATATAGGGTTTAAAAATGTGGTTACCTCCTCGGATGACTGAGACGATTTTGATGTTGTTGGAGCACCTGACTGACTAAGTTTTTTAAGTTCTACATATCCAATTCGAAATACCCTGGCAATGGGGCTTTTAGAAAGCTGTTTTGCCTTTGTAAAAGCGTTTGAAAGATCCCTGCTTTTCCAAAAATATTCTGTAAAGGATGCCGATTCTCTAAATGCCTTTTTAATATATTGATATTTTATTAGAATAATTGCCCATGATGTTATGGAAAAGAAAAGCAGCAACAGCAGCACAAACTGAACCATAAGTCCGGCGTTATTTATCATGTGGAATATATTTATCTGTTGAGAAATCATAGGAAATCTTCAGCCTTATATAGTTTTTATGGAATTACTTACGTATGAAACCATCCCTTTCCTGCTCTTCGTGTTTTTATGCCTCGGTGTATGAATTGTTAGTTTATTAATTCCGACAATCTCAATTTAAACTCTATAAAAAATATAAAATAATATGAAATTTAAACTTTATTGAATATATGAAATTTATTATTGTGTCAAGAAATTTGCCGGTTTGTTTATAATATCATTAACAATATTTGTATTGCTTTTAAATAGTCGACAGATGTATGTAAATAGTGTTTGTCAAAATAACGTTCCGTTTCAAAGAATGTATGCAGCGTCTAAGCTTCCGAGCGAATTCATTTGGGGATATTTGATTAAGCGTTCTCGGCGAAGCGGAGCGTAAAAATTGAAGCTGTTTGAGTCCCGAGCATAGCGAGGTCGAGTTCTTTAATTTTAGCGCAGCGAGCCATAGAACGCTTCAAATAGACCCACGATGAGTTCGGAAGTTTAGACGCGAATCAATCGGAACATATTTTTGAAAACCGCTATAAACCAAATAACCAATAACGGATAACACCTAATTGAGTTTTATCTCAATTAGGTTTATAGTGTGATGGGTTAATTTAAAAAAATTCGGAAAAAATATTATAATTTGGAGAGAAAGATGAACTGGCTTGTAAATACCCTAAAATCTTCCATTGGTAAAAAGTTAATGATGGCCGTTACAGGTCTTTGCTTTTGCAGTTTTCTTATTCTGCATCTTGCCGGCAACCTTATACTTTATAGTGGAAGAGATGCTTTTAATTCCTATGCTGAAAAACTCCATTCATTAGGCTCAATTATCACTATGGCTGAATTTGGGCTTCTGTTTTTTGCCATTATACATGTCTTAATTGGGACAACCCTTTTTTACCAAAATTTGAGAGCCAGACCGATCAGATACTCCGTCAATAAATGGGCGGGAGGTCGCAGCATAGGATCGGTCACAATACCATATACCGGTTTTCTTCTCCTTATCTTTGTTATTATTCATCTTCTTAATTTTCATTTTATCGAAAAAAACGATACAACTATTTTTCAAATTGTAACCGACGCATTCGCAAAACCCGGATATATTGCCATGTATGTTGCAGCAATGATTGTTGTGGCAATTCATGTGAGTCATGGATTTTGGAGCGCATTTCAAACCATCGGAGCAAATCATCCAAAATATATGCCTTTTATTCGAGGACTAAGTATAGTATTTAGCATAGCCCTCGGAGTCGGTTTTGGTTTTATTCCGATCTACTTTTCGTTTATTGCATAAGGAGATTAATAATATGCAGCTAGATGCAAAAATACCTGACGGCTCCCTTTCGGAAAAATGGGATAGGCATCGGTTTGAGTTAAAACTGGTTAACCCTGCCAACAAAAGGAAGTTTGATATCATCGTAGTAGGCACCGGTCTTGCCGGTGGCAGCGCATCAGCATCCTTAGCAGAGCTTGGTTATAATGTAAAAACCTTCTGCATTCAGGACAGTCCGCGTCGTGCTCACAGCATTGCGGCTCAGGGGGGAATCAATGCAGCAAAAAATTATACAAATGAGGGCGATAGTATATGGCGTTTGTTCTATGATACAATAAAGGGGGGTGATTTTAGATCGCGAGAGGCTAATGTTTATCGACTTGCCCAATTAAGCAATAACATCATAGACCAGTGCGTTGCGCAGGGCGTCCCCTTTGCACGGGACTACGGTGGCCTTCTTGCAAATCGTAGTTTTGGGGGCGCACAGGTTCAGAGAACATTTTACTCAAGGGGACAGACAGGTCAGCAGCTTCTTCTGGGAGCTTACAGTGCATTAATGCGTCAAGTTGCAGCCGGTAAGGTTAAGATGTTTCCTCGCAGAGAAATGCTTGATCTTGTAGTTATAAATGAGCAGGCCAGAGGAGTTGTTGTAAGGAACCTTATTACCGGCGAAATAGAAGCCCACGCAGCGGATGCCGTGGTTCTTGCAACGGGTGGTTATAGCAATGTTTATTACCTCTCAACAAATGCAATGGCATCAAACGTTTCAGCGAGCTATAGAGTTTTTAAAAAAGGCGCTTTTTTTGCCAACCCGTGCTTTACTCAAATTCATCCTACCTGTATTCCCGTACACGGAACCTATCAATCCAAGCTTACACTGATGAGTGAAAGCCTTAGAAATGACGGTCGTGTTTGGGTTCCAAAAAAACCTGGGGATAAACGTCCACCCCTTCAGATCTCGGAGTCAGAAAGAGATTATTTTCTTGAAAATAAATATCCAAGTTATGGCAACCTGGTTCCTCGGGATGTGGCGTCTCGCAATACCAAAGAGCAGTGTGATATGGGTAAAGGCGTCGGAGAGACAGGATTTGCCGTATATCTGGATTTTGAAGATGCCATTAAAAGGGATGGAAAAGATATGATCGCTAAAAAATACGGAAATCTTTTCCAGATGTATGAAAAAATTACCGCCGATAATCCATATGAAACCCCCATGATGATTTATCCTGCGGTTCATTACACAATGGGTGGCCTTTGGGTTGATTACAATCTGATGAGCACGATTGACGGTCTCTTTGTCATGGGTGAAGCCAATTTCTCGGATCATGGCGCAAACCGCCTTGGTGCCAGCGCACTCATGCAAGGATTGGCCGATGGATATTTTATTATACCATATACAATCGGCGGATACTTGGTCGGGTCCGAGCTGCAGGATATAACCACTGACCATCCTTCTTTCAAAGAGTCAATTCATGAGGTTAACTCTCGTATTAAGAAACTCCTTTCCATAAACGGAAAGCGAACGGTTGATGATTTCCACAGAGAACTGGGTCATATTATTTGGGAATACTGTGGTATGACAAGAAACGATGAGAGGCTTAAAAAAGCCCAGAGGCTTATCCGGGACTTGCGGGAAGAGTTCTGGGGAAATGTTATTGTTCCGGGTTTAAAAGAAGAATTCAACCAGAGTTTAGAAAAAGCAGGCCGGGTTGCCGATTTTCTGGAGTTTGGTGAGTTAATGATAATCGATGCTCTGGAACGCAAGGAATCCTGCGGAGGCCATTTCAACGAAGCATATCAGACAGAGGAAAATGAGGCAAAACGTGATGATGAGAATTTCTGTCATGTGACTGCATGGGAATTTGTAGATGAAGACAAGGAACCTGTATTTCATAAAGAATCTCTTGTTTTTGAAAATGTCGAATTAACACAGAGGAGTTATAAATGACGTCCAATATTGGAAAAAGTGTTATAAATCTAAAGCTGAAGGTCTGGCGCCAAAAGGGGCCTGATCAAAAAGGCAGGTTTGAAACGTATCATGCCAATAATATTTCAATTGATATGTCATTTCTGGAGATGATCGATGTCGTAAATGAACAGATTACCCTTGCTAAAAAAGATCCTATTGCATTTGATCATGACTGCCGGGAAGGTATTTGTGGAATGTGCGGGTCAGTAGTAAATGGTCGACCGCATGGTACGGAAAAGGCTACAACCCTTTGCCAGCTTCATATGAGGCACTTTTCAGACGGAGATACGATTGTAATTGAACCATGGCGGTCAAGGGCATTTCCTGTAATAAAAGATCTGGTGGTAGATCGCAACGCTTTTGATAAAATCATACAGGCAGGCGGCTATATTTCCGTTAACACTGGAGGAGCCCAAGATGCAAATGCCATTCCCATACCGCAGGAAACAACTGAAAAAGCAATGGATGCTTCTGCATGTATCGGATGCGGTGCATGTGTTGCAGCTTGCCCCAATGCATCAGCCATGCTTTTTATAGGTGCTAAGGTTTCTCACTTGGCGCTATTGCCCCAGGGAAAGCCTGAAGCGGCTAGCCGTGTCTTGGCGATGATTAGAAAAATGGACGAACTATGTTTTGGAAACTGTACCAACGAAACAGAATGCGAAGCTGAATGTCCTAAGGAAATTTCTATATCCAACATCGCTCGTCTTAACCGCGAATTTATAAAAGCAGGATTTTTCTCTTCCGTAAAGTAAAGATATCCTACGATCTAAAATCCTTACGAAATCATCCTCTTATGCAGCCGTTCCGCTCTCATACAAAAGGTTTCCAGCTTTGCATTAATGAGTTGAGGAAAAGGTGATCCGTCACTTTCAATTGCTAAAAAAGGCAGATCATCTATATTTGTGAGGGTTGATTTGAGCCGTTCATTCTTCGGATCGGTCGCCAACTTTCCTTCGCGGTTCATTGTTTCATTTAAAATTGCTTCCGACAGACGGTTGGGCATACAACCGAATGGGCCGATAGCGATCACACCACATGTATGGGAGGCCACATCGTTCAGAGAGCTTCCCACCGTTAAAACGGCTTCACCGGCCAGATTGGGGGATATGTAAGGAGAGGCGCATTGAATTATTGATTCGATATTAAGTGGTTGAGGGTGAATTAATCCGGAGCCGGATAATATCGATTTGACACGTCTTTCACATTGGACCATAAACCTATTTCTGAGCTTGGACTTTAGTTTTTCCATCCAAGACATTTCGTAATTGTTGAGTCCTTTCTTAATCATATAGTTGCAATATAGCAACCATTCAGCTATTGGTGAACAAACGGCGGCGAATCCTTTTTGTGCTAAGTGTTCAGTTAAATACTGGCGGGATATAGGATCCCGTCGAACAAAAATCTCACCCGTAAGGGATATAGTAGGCACCATTTTCGGTGGACGCTTGAGGGGAATCTTTTTTAAACGCGATGCGGTCCGGGTTAGTTGATCTTCCATGCCGGAAAAATCTCCTTTTTCCAGTTCATCGAGAATTAGGGACCATTCTTCATTGAATATGCCCATTGCCACTTCAGGATCACTCGCGTTGGCCAGTAGCATCGAACGAATGTCTTCGATAGCGTCTGATATTATAAGTGCCCACCATCCTCTTTTATCAAATCCGTCTTCCAAACCCATATATGAGTTTTCTGCTGTCAGCGAAAACAGGGCTACGTCTGGTATTTCCAATCTTTTAACCAGATCCTCCATGAAGATAGCATACTGACCGAACCGGCACGGACCAGAGCCTGTGGCAAAAAAGTAAACAAGAACTTCGTCATCACGTTTGCCGTTATGAATGTAGTTAAGAAGCGTTCCAGTGGTGAGTATCAAGGGCAGGCACTCCTTGCAGGATGTATTTGCTCGTCCCAGTTTCAGCACGGATTCGTCAGCGGGAGGATGAGCCTTCGCGTTGATACCGAACCCTCGAAACACCGCAGCCATTGCTTCGCTGGCAAGCCTGCCCATGGATGGCAAAAGTAGTGTTACACGTGGGTCATTCATTGGCAGGACGTCACCGGATGAAGTAATCACATTTGCAACACCATTTTTCAGAATCGTCTGTGCGGGGGCAAAAGCGCGTTTACGCCGGATGATTCTTTTTTTAGCCATAAGCTGTCTGTATGCGCTGACTATGTCAAGAAACGCTTCTATTCTGGTTTCCAAACCGGCGTCTGCCGTGTGACTGTCCAATTCAAGCGTCAGGGAAGGCTTTCGACCCATGATATCTCTGAAGTATCCTATAATGAAAGAATCCGGGCCGCAGGAGAAATTAGTTATGTATGTGCCGAAAAGCTGGGGATGCCTTTTAACGAACCTACCGGCCTTTAGTATTAACTGCCCCATACCCCAATACATATGGCGTTTTATCTTTTCATCTTCAAAGGGAAGAAAATCATACGGTATTACTAGAACTCCTCTTGAAACAAGTTTGTGGGGAATTCCCATGTGCGATTCTTCGACGAATCCGTTATAGGAACGGGCGAACATAACTACCGCCATCTTATCAGGATCAGCTTCCAGCTCAACCAGGGCCTTTTTCCCAATATCCTTCATTTCATCAATGCATTTTTTCTGTTGTTCCAGAGCCTTTTTAAAAGCCTCCTCGGCTTCTTTTTTGCCTATTTTCATCTGTTTCGCAGATTCAATAAGAGATTTTTTTGATGATGCTAACCCTTGTGTCAGGTCAAGGAGGGGAGATATGATTTTTGTTCCTTTTCTTTTATGCTCTTTGAGTTTTTCCCGGAATGCTGTCTGGAGATAGAATGTTTCACCCTGAACCAGAGGGCAAACCTGGGAATATGGATATTCTTTTGAAGCGGGAACTGCTCTGAGGTGTGGCATGAATAAAAAATCAAGAGGGTTTTCGGCCTGCAGAAGAGAATGGAGAAAACCATGGGCCAATTCTCCGGGATAACAGAAAGGAGCATTTCTCTGATCTATTCCTTCCTGGGAAGGAGAATCAGGTACAACCGGTTCAAAACCCAATTCGGTAAAAAATGTTGAGTAAAGGGGGTAATAGGTGTTGACTAAAAAACTCCGGTTTATGCCGATCCTTCCCCTGAATTTCTTTTTGCCTTGCTCCGAAAATTTAGCGCCGTACTTTTCAAATATCAAATGTTGCCGAGTTCTCACCAAATCGAGTTTTCCAATGTCATATTTTATATTATGACGTAAATTGTAATATCTGTTGCAGGCCCCGCCAAAGGGGTATTTTTCCCCTTCAAGCTCTATCATTGCTATGTCACATCGTCTATCGCACTTTTCTTTGCCGCCCTTACATATGAATGTTTTTCCGTATTTCACCTCTCTATTAACCAAAGTTTCAAGGTCAAATTGTTTTTCCTCTAATAATCCCATTTCAATTCTTTTTTTGATTTCAAGTGCAACTCCAAATGCACCCATAAGCCCGGGTTCCGGAGGAACGATTATCGGTTTGCCCACAAGTGACGCCATGGCAAGAGGTACCGCTTTGTTGTAGCAAACTCCGCCTTGCATAAACACTTTCTCACCTACAGGCCTATTTCCCTTCACCCTATTTGAGTAGTTCATACAGATGGAATACACAAGACCTGCAACTATGTCTTCGTGGCATACTCCTTCATGAATGGAATTTTTTATGTCCGAAGCAATAAATGCCGCACACTGGTCGTTAAAATTGGGTGGACTCTTGCCTTTAAGTGCAATGTTTGCAATATCCTCCATTTTTACACCGAGTGTCTCATATGCGGATTCTTCCAGAAAAGATCCGGTACCGGCGGAACAAGCTTCATTCATGGCGTAATCCGAAGGTACAGCGTTTGTAATATAAGTGTATTTGGCATCTTGCCCACCTATCTCAAAAATAGTATCCACATCGTTATCAAAATACACGGCAGCAGTTGCATGTGCTATGATCTCATTGATAATACCGTCTGTTAGTGCATGAAGACCGGCTATTTGACGACCGGAGCCGCAGACGCCTAGTCCTATTATTGAAATTGCGGGATCATTTTCTGAGCTACTGAATTTTTGACGTTCTGAATTTACTTCATCGAGAATAAAGCGGTAGCATTTTCGAGAAGCTCCCACAGGATCACCGTCGGTGCGTAGATAAATAGACGATAGAATCGCATTGTCTTCTTTTCGTAAAAGAACCGCTTTAGTAGTGGTTGAGCCTACGTCAAGACCCAGTATACATACATCGCCTGGTCTGATTTTGCCCATTTCAATGGTTTTGAACTCCACCATACTTTTGAAATCTTTAAGGGAAGGAAGCGTATCAAACGATGCAACTTCAGTCTTGAAAATATCCGAATATCCTGGAAAGGGGGCTGTTTCGTGTTTTAAGGCCCAGAGAGCCGCACCCAAAGCTTCAAAATATGGCGCTTCTTCGGGAACGATCAACCCGGAAATTTCTTGAGCAAGATATTTGATCATCATTTGATTACGCGCCGTTCCGCCGGCGATCATTATGTTTTGCCTTTCCACCTTTTTCAGTAGTTCCAAAATTTTATTTGTCATCATATTGCAAAGTCCGGCGGTTACTTTTGATTTTGGAATACCTTTGTTAGTGGCGTGGGTGCAGTCCGATTTACAGAAGACAGAACAACGTCCGGAAACGTGATGGGGTTCCTCTTCAGCAGCCCATTTAGCTGCTTCATCGAGTGGTACATTCATCCTACGAAGTTGTTGGAGAAAAAATTCACCAGTACCGGAGGCGCACTTGTTGCCAGTTAGAACGTTGGAAATCTGACCTAACCGGTTTAGAACATACACCATGAATGTCTCGCCTCCGGCAGAAACAATGGCCGGGCATGAAACATCAGAGGGCTTAACAAACTGATAAGCAAATTCCACCGCTTGCGGCTCGGGTATAGAAGAAAGATTTACAAACTTACGGAACCTTCGACCGGTAGCGGCAATTCTGTCAAATGAATTCAGGTCAAGACGTTCGAGCACGGAAAGCAGGGTTTTTTTTGGATTTCCCTCATGAGGATGAAGTGAATATTCCACTACACGGGGCTTCTTATTCCCTTTAGCTATATTAATTTCACCATTATCCTGTTCTATCTGAACAACAGATACGGTAGACGCTCCAAGACATAAACCGAGGGCTCTCATCTTTTATGACCTGCCCCTTTCCTCACTTTTGTCTATACTGTAAACGGATATAATAAGTATACTCCTAAAAGGGAACAACACTTTTATTAACCTTCCATTTCATTAGCAATGTGCCGTAACATCTGGCGACATATAACCTTAAAAATTTCCGGGGTTAATAAATAATCAGAATTTCCTGAATAAAAAGAGTTGGTCAATTCTTTTGCGGCTTGATTTATATTCTTTGACCGCGCGTAAACTTTTTCCATTTGGGTACGGTACTCTTTGGCCAACGTGATTGCATGTGAAATGAAGTTCTTGGCTTCCTCTCCCGATACATATCCATAGTGGTCTGCACAGAGGTATTCCACGTCCAGATCCTTGAGTTTCTCAAGGCTTTGTTGAAATTTAGTATAATTGGAGTTTCCAGGAGTGACAATGGTCTGTCGGTAAGGGATACCTCCTCCATCGGAAGGCAAGAGTGTTTTAATTTGAGGCACATAAGCTGAGATGGAGCATGAAGAGTGACCCGGTGTCTCAAGGATTTGGACATCCATGTTGCCAAGGTGGATTTTATCCCCCTCTGAAACAATCATACCGGAAATGTCATCCCGCCAATCCAGGTCATATTTAGAACAGGCCTCAACCATTTTCATCCGTTTTGTGAGTTCTTTGCTAAAATTATTGATAGTGCTAATGGCCTTTGGCATCTTAAGGATTTCCCATGCACGCGCAGAGGCGTAAATGTTAAGATCAGAATGAGATCGTTTGAAAAATGGAACAATGCCTATATGATCAAAATGGGCATGAAGGATCAAGAGTTTTTTAATTCTTTCCCTGTTGATGCCAAACTCTTTGAATTGATGGATTACCTCTGGAACGATGCAACTTATCCCACCACTGAAGAGCAAAGATTCATCA
>CAZQOH010000047.1:0-11007 GCA_964594355.1 uncultured Desulfobacterales bacterium | reverse complement strand
TTACCGATAATTAGATCCTGAACAATGTATTCTTGATAGTCTTTCAATTTGCTGCTATCAGGAAGATTGTCGGGTTTGATAGAAACCACTTCATGGATTTCGATCTTTTTGGTTTTGGATTTTTTCGGACGCTTTTTTCTTCTTCTTGTCTTGCCTCTATTTGAGGCCGTTTCGAGACGTGATGGCATGATTTTGGGCCTGGGTTTCTGATTCTTTAACCTTGCGATCTCGTCCCGTAAAAGTTGTATTTCTTCCATTTGCAGCTGAATAAGTTCCAAAAGTTCAGCCACCAATGGCGTTATTTGGTCTTCAGAAATTTTTGGAAAGCGAGTTGTTGAGCTCATAAATCATCTGTAGCACAACAACTTTTGAAAATCTAGATTTATTTTACATTTACCCGAACTTATTGAGAACTTACGAGTATTCCAACTAACTACTTGAATACACTCACCTATGCGACAGGTTAGCGGCGTTTGCCGCTTTTTATCTTTTTTTGCTTCTTTTTTTTTGACTTTATCAGGGCTCTATTTATTGGAGCAATCAATTCATGTTTTTTACCATAATGTTTAATGACCTCTTTTCGTAGCTCTTCCAGTTTCGACTCGGGTGCTCCAAACGCTGATACTGAATAGTGCCAATCGCGTTGCCGAATTAAATCACGATCTAATTTTCCGGCACATTCTTCGCAAAGACCCAAATCATTTAGAGATTGAAAGATATCACAACCCTGGCACTCACCTTCATAAAAGCCAAAAACATTTAGATCATCGGCTTCAAAATCGAAAGTCGCCTCAGTGAGTTGGCTTTGACCTAATTCAGTTAACAAAACACCGTCAATTGAACGCTGCCCACATTTTGGACAAATTATCTCGTTTTCAAATTGAGGCCTGAAGGAGTCTTCAGAGACACTGACTGCGCCAACATCGCTATCGAAAATGCCTCCGCATTTTTTACATTCAAAGTTTATTTCCATTTCCTTCCTTTTTAATATAGCCCCGCTAACGCAGCTGCTACGGGGCGCGCAGTCTTTTTCGTGTGTCCTTACAAGCAGATGTTATCTCTTTTTTAGTTCCTTTAGGTTTTGAGGAATGTCTTTTATTATTTTGTAGTCGGTTCCAGATTCAAAACAATCTCTTGTTCCGTGAATTCGATCTGATAATTTACCAAACCCAAGGCTTTTTGTCAGAATTCCTATCGCTATAATAGTATGATGCAAATACAATGATATTTGCTTAATGCAAGTTTGCATTCGGGGACTCACTAATATGCCATTCATATGAAAACAGGGAGGTCTCCCGCCATATAATTCCATAATATTCTGAAAAGAAATCGTCTATAGTCCTCAGAACCACCATTATCTCTTGATAATATCCATCTTCAAGCATACATAGACAAGCGTTAAGACCACTGACCATACGAACAGCTTTTAGTAAGGCAACATGATATACCGAAGTTACCGATTTTTACATATTTCGGCGGAGGAAAGTGACATTCTATTTCTGAAATAATAGCAGATAAGTCGCTCAAACATTTTTGAAATAAAGATATGTTATTATTATGATCCATTTTTTGAGATAACACCGGGCATGAATGATTGAGAAAAGCGCCAACTGTTCTCAATCCATCTCCATGCCATTATTGGCCTATTCCAGTGATTTTCTGGCTGATTTAACTTAGTAAAGGGCTTGGTCTTCACAGACTTGCATTTGACCTGAGTTGTCAGCTACAGTTTTCTCGAATATCAATTCCGTATTTATAAAGAGATTGCTGCTCTCTTTTTTCAAGTATCGCACGGCCATACGACAATATTCAGGTTCAATATCGATCCCTATACTGTTTCTTACATATCTTAAGGCCGCTATCATTGTTGTACCGGTACCGCAGAATGGGTCGAGAACTGTGTCCCCGTGGAAGGAAAACATTCTGATCAGACGAGTTGCAAGTTCCAGAGGAAATGGGGCGGGATGCATTCTGGTTGATGCACCGGTGATTTTCCATATCTGTTGAAACCAGGTATTAAAATCTTTTTTATTGATTTTACTTAACTTTCTTTGCTCCTCAGTAGGTTTACGATAGCCACCGGGCTTTCTTTGCATTAATATAAATTCCATATCATTCTTTATGATTGCATTAGGTTCATAGGGCTTTCCTAAAAATTTTGATCCGTTTTCGACTTCAAAACTTGCATTTGCGATTTTATACCAAATAATGGGATTAAGATTATCAAAACCAATTTTCCGGCATAAAACACAGATATCCGCATGTAAAGGAAAAACAAGGTGCCGTCCAAATCTCCTCCTTGAAACACATACATCGCCGACAACACAAACTAACCTGCCACCCGGAACTAATACCCGAAAAACCTCTTTCCATACTTTTTCAAGCTCCCCTAAGAAGGACTCATAGTCATTGATGTGCCCCAATTGGTCTGGATTCTCATTATAGCGTTTTAAATTCCAATATGGAGGCGACGTAACAACAAGATGTATGGATTCATCCTCTAAGAATGTCAGATCCCTTGCATCCCCGTTAATTAGTCTCTGATAAGTCTTATGTTGATTACTTTTCATGCAAAGGCTCCAATGTGGGATACAAGAGATTTGAGAAAAATTGTAAATGAGAGATCGTTTGCAGGTTCCCGATACACACCATTAAGACCTGTCTCACTTTGGGAGGTTATGAATGATGCCGAAGTATAATGACGTTCGAGGACGAGCTTACGGCAAAAGATCTCATATCTTTTCATATATGACGCTCCAACGAATTCTGGAAAGACTTTAAAATGCGGTTCCTTAACCCTTACTGGACGAATTGAAGCATCACAATCCTCAAGCATAAAAAAATATCCGAGAAAGGGCTGAACTCCACCATTGAATGCACCCTCCCGATAAGCCGTCCAAAGATCAAGAGCGCTACCCATTGCTTCTTCTGTTCTATTATTGAAGTTGTTGCCAAAAGAGGGGCCAACTTGTGACTTTGCTTCAATTGCTGCAACCAAATGTCCATTCTTGATGACAAGCAAATCCCATTCTTTGGTCGACCTGAAGAAGCCTGGGAGCTCAAGCAATCTTTTTCTGAAGACATATCTTTCGTTCATTCCCGCTTCAACAATTATTTCAGTAAAAAGGCGGATAAAGCCATCCATTTGAGCACCGCCAGTCACCGCACTCCTCAATCCGGCATCAGAAACACCTTTGTTTTTTTGCTTTTCCCTTTGCGACTTACGAGTCTGCCAGTAATGAGCAACTGCATCTGAAATATTATTTTTCAAATTATCGATTACCTTTGTCATGACTCCATCTGTTTTAGGTTGATTTTTCTGGCCAACTAGTGAGTAATCTGCATGCCGTTGCTATTACCAAAATAAGGCAAACAGGAATATTATAGTATACGGCATGCCGTATCTGCCAGTTTTAATATTTAACTTTCGCTCTCATTTTTCATAGCATTATATATCGTGTTCGCAATGTCAATAAAAAAATCAAGATATCAAAGGTTTACAGCAATTTGAATTTGTTATATCTGAATAAACTAAGTTTATCGTTTTTGTATTTTTATATCAATAAGTTAAATTATTACCTGAATCTTGCATGAAAATTGATGAGAAAAATGAGAGACCATCATTCGATAATTTAAGGATTTAATTAATGAACAAAAATGATTTAATCAGAAAGATTGTTGAACAATATACTTTTAAAAAAAGGAAAAAAGAAACTCAGGATTCTTGTCCATGCTATAATGGGACAAAATGTCATGATGTAAGTGATGAAGAATTAATCTGTCTTTTTTGTTTGTGCCCTGAATATCAGTACGATCTAGAACACATAGAAGGAGGATGTAAAATTAATGGTAATGGAAAATGGTTTTATCATAAGGCACATCCGACAGGAAGAATTTGGGATTGTTCTGATTGTTCGACACCTCATACAAAAGAATATGTTAATAAGTATTTGAATAAATTATCTATTGAAAAACTTGGGGAATTTTTAAATAAAGAGTAAAAGAGTGCGTGTTCAGTTCGAATTGGCTAATTATTCCGGGAGGGTTCGGCCACGAGGGGAGGTATATCGATGAATATACAGATACACGATCTTGCTAGTTCTAATTGTTTTCAGAAGGCTAAATTATAAAGATATTTATATTTAGAACCTTAAGAAATAACCTCAAAAGGTTTCCAGTAAAGTTTTTTTACTTTATTGTAAAAGGATATGGTCCATTCCTGAAGGGAGACCAGCAGGGAATATAGGGATGGAACAACAGCAAGCGTTAGGAAGGTTGCGGTCATAAGACCGAAGATGACTACTATGGCCATGGTTTGCCACCATTGTGTTGACTCGCTTATAAGGGAAATACTCATTTTATGAAAATCATAAGAGACACCGGTTACCATGGGTAGAAGGCCTAAAACAGTTGTTATAGCCGTAAGAAGTACAGGACGAAGCCTGGTGGCACCGGCAGCCACAACAGCATCGTTAAGACTCATGCCGCGCGCTCTCAGTTTATTCGTATAGTCGATTAAAATAATTGCGTTGTTGACGACCACACCGGCCAGAGAGATAACTCCTACACCCGACATAATAATACCAAAGGGAGATTTTATTACGATAAGACCGAGAAAGGCGCCGCCAAGTGATAAGATTACGGATGTTAGGATAATTATAGGTTGGGATACGGAATTAAACAGTGTAACAAGTATAAGAAAGATTAAAAAAATGGCGATTAAAAATGCCTTTGACAGAAATTCTTCCGCTTCCTTCTGAAATTCAAATTCTCCGGTAAATTTAATTTGATACCCTGCAGGAAGAGGAAAGTCTTTTAATAGCTCCTCTGCCTGAGACCTTGCCACAGGGCCTGGAATGTTGGTTTCATCAACATTTGCCTTAACGGTTACAACCCGGTTGTGGTTTATTCTAATAATATCGCCCATACTGCCGGAATAATCGATCAAAGCCAGAGTTGTCAGGGGAACGAGTTGACCCGAAGGTGTCGGGATCATCAACTTATGAAGAACATCCGTAACCGTGCGATCATCTTTAGAGAGCGTGACGGTAATGTCATAATCCTTATCGCCTTCACGATAGGTTGATACATTCAGGCCTTTATAGGCGGTTTTTAAAGCAAACCCGAGTGTATTGGTGGAAAGCCCGAATAGCGCCGCCTTTTGCCGGTCGATCCTAACACTTATTGAAGGAATCCCCTCAACGTAATCGTCCTGAATATCTTCAACAAAAGGAACCTTCGCTATAATTGCCCGAATCTTTTTTGATAGATCTCCCAATATGCGAAAATCATCGCCTGAAATCTCGATGTTTATGGGCGCACCGGTGGGCGGACCTTCCTCTGCCTCGGCCACGGTTATACGTGCACCGGGAATGTTTTTCACCCGTTTTCTAATTTCTTCGACATTTAAAGTAGACGGTATTCTGCGATCCTCCAGGTCAATAAACTGGACACCGACATGGTTTGGAGCGTTAGTGCCAAAGGAAACGCCTCCTGTTGTTTCTACAGCCTTTGCGTAAATGTGTTCGATATTTTCCAGATCGCTCGGTCCGAAAAATGCCTCTCCTCCGGCTTTTATATGTTTTTTGGGTAAATATGATTCTTCATAGAGATTGACCGACAAAGTGTCCGGGTCTTTTGTTTTATCGTTGATTTTATAATATTGGATTGTTCCGTTTACGGCTATTTCTATTTTTCTAATAATCCGATCGACGTAATCCAGATCTGCGCCCTCCGGCGGGACAACATTCACATAAACGCTTTTTGGATCTATATTGGGAAAGAATTCAACCGGTTTTTTAAGTCCAATATTGAGGAACCAGATCTGAAAAAGTAATACCAAAAATGCAAACGATATGAGTATAACCGCAAACCGGTGATTTAGCGCGCTTCTTAAAAAACGGTTATATAGTTTAAGTATGAATCCCTTTATTTCAACAGGTTTTTCACCGGCAGCGGCCACTTCCTCAGCACTCATTTGCGTGGTTGGCGCCTTAGATTTTTCCTTAACTCTCACGAAAATAGAAGAAAGGGCCGGATTGATAATCATAGCCACAAAAAGACTCGAAGAAAGGGTAATAACAAGCGTAATCGGCAGATATTTCATGAACTCTCCCATTATTCCGGGCCAGAAAATCATGGGGAAAAAAGCTGCAAGGGTTGTGAGCGTAGAACCGATCACAGGATATGCTACCTCGGAAGTTGCCTTCATGGCCGCCTTGATACGTGGGACACCCTGTTCCATATAACGATAAATGTTCTCAACAATAACGATGGCATTATCTACAAGCATCCCAAGTGCAAGAGTAAGGGAGAAAAGCACTACCATGTTGAGCGTGATACCAAGAGCAGACAGAACCGTAAAAGAGAGAAGCATTGAGAAAGGGATGGCCAGGCTCACGAGAACGGCATTTCTGAATCCAAGTGCAAAGAACAAAACAACAATAACAAGCACAAGTCCGGAAAGAATATTATTCTCAAGATCCGCGACCATCATACGAATATCTTTTGCATAGTCCATGAGCTTGGTTATCCGGGTTCCTTTTGGCCATGTGGGTTTAGTCCTTTCAATAAGCTCATCGATTTGATCCGTTATCGCGATGATATTTTCACCAACACGTTTTTTAACAGCGATGTTCACCGCCTCATGACCGTTTAACCGTGATCTGCTTGTCTCATCTTTAAAACCGTCAACAACACGGGCCAGGTCTTTTAGATAAATTGGTCTGCCTTCAAATGAACTCAATACAAGACCGTAGATTTCATCCGGTGTTTCAAACTCTCCGGGGACACGAAGCTGGTAGCGGCCGTCACCAAGTGTAATTGAACCGCCTGAAGTGTTCTGGTTTTCGCTGTTTATCGCTCTTTGAAAGGCAGTGATGGGTATCCGATAATATGCCAGTTTATCCGAATCAACTTGAATCTGAATCTCACGTTCAAGACCGCCTGTTACCTCTACTTCAAGTACGCCCGGAATCGACTCAATATCCTCTTCAAGATCATCGGCTATCTCCTTTAAACATGTATTTCCGCAAGTCCCGCTAAGAGAAAAAACAACGATGGGCATCTCTGAAAAGTTTACCTCAAAGACCGATGGATCATCTTCCAGGTCGGTGGGCAACTCATTTTTGGCCTCATCAACTTTGTCCTTTACCTTCTGAAGAACTTCATCGATATCGGTTTTGGGAATAAATTCGATATTTATCTGAGACAGGCCTTCCGAGCTGATGGAATGTATCTTTTTAACACGGTCGAGACCTTTTAGCTTCTTTTCGATGGGTATGGTAATTGACGTCTCAATATCGACAGACGAAACACCTTTATAATCTGTGGAAACAAAGACGTTGGGGATTGTAATATCGGGAACGCTTTCCCTTGGTATGACTATGTAGCTGTATACACCTATAAAGAGAATGATAATAGCGAGCACAATAACACTGATACGGTCTTTAACAGCTGTGTTGGAAATGATCATTTCATCAAATCCTCCGGATTCTTTACAATACGAATCACATTTACTTTTTGCCCAACGGTAACATTTCGATGACCGACTACAACGACCCGTTCACCTGCTTTAAGACCTTTTGTCACTTCAACACGCCATCCTTCCTGCAGACCAAGCTCCAGCTTTCTTGAATGAATTTTATTATCATTTATGATATAGACGATTTTATCATTATTTCTTGATATTACCGAATAAAGAGGAACTGAGATGCTGTTTGGTACTTCTTTTTTCACAATCTCAACACGTGCAAACATATCCGGCAGAATCTCACCTGTATTATTATTGAGTTTAAGTATCAAATTATAGAGTCTAGCCATGGGATCTGCAGTTTTTGATAAAAAATATTTTTTTGCAGAAAATGATTTCCCTTCAAGCGCGTCGATCCTTACATTAAAAGTATTTAATCTACGGACGGCAGCTACATCAGATTCCGGGATTCCGACCTTTACTTTCACTTGCTTAATTTGCAAAATCTCAACCACATCGTTTGAATGATTCAGATATTGTCCCTTATCAATGAAAAGATGATTGATAATGCCTGATATGGGAGCTTTTATCTTACATCTTTCAAGATTTAGCGCAGCGCTATCCAGAGAAGCCTTTAGGTTTTCCACCTGTGCGACAGCATTGTCCAGCTGTGTTCGGGTAGAAAGTTTTTCTTTATAAAGCTCTTTGATGCGGTTTAGAGATGCAAGGGCAGCGTCATAGGAAGCCTTTACGGAGTTAAAGGCGTTTTCATAATCACGGGAGTCGAGGATGGCGATAATATCGCCTTTCTTTACAGGCTCTCCTTCTTTAATATTTATTTTTAGAACTTTCCCATTAACTTCTGTAAGAACCTTAAGGGAAACCCAAGGTTCGATGACACCCGGCAGGTTGATACGGTCCCGAATAGGCATTGGCACAAGTTCCAGTGCTACGACATTCACATCAGGACGTTCTTGGCGTAGTTTGGACATCTTTTCAGCTTTGAGTATTTCGCTTTCTATTTTAACACGGCCAAAGAGCATCCAGATAAAAACCAGCAATGTCAAAAGAAAGAGAGTCGGAAGTGCGCCCCAAATCCGTTTTAGCCATTTTTTGTTATGTTTTTCCTTATGAGCCATTACTCCATCACTCCATTACTCCATCACTCCAAATTCCCCCATATAGCGGGATGAGCGCATAGAGCTAACTAATTTTATTTTCAAGAATTGAATTTAAAAATACTCCTTTTGCACGCTTCAATCCTAAAATTAACAGTTGATAGCTATACCGTGCATCTGAAAGCTGTTTTTCCGATGTTACGAGAAGGGTGTTGGCATCCATCACATCAATACTGTTTGCGAGTCCATATTTAAATAGCTTTGAGACAGCATCATAATTTTCATGGGCAAATTTAAGTTGATCATTTAATGATGTAATAACACTATGTGCATTCATAAGCTGAAGGTATGCCTGCTCGATTTCAGTTGATATCTGTTTTGACAGACCTTTTAAAGCAAGATCTGCCTGTCGCTTTTTGGCAAGAGTCTCTTTTATATCGGCTTTTCTCAATCCACCGTCAAATAAAGGAACGTCAATCCTAAATCCCAGTGAGAGGCTATCTTCCACGAGGAATGCCGAGGAAGGTTGTTGATCGTTGTTTAAGTACATACCTTCTATTGAAATTGTTGGCCAATAAGCGCTTCTTGAGAATTTAACATAATCGTCAGAAATTCTTTTTTGAATATCGAATGATTTTATCTCTGCCCTGTGAGATAGACCTTCTTTCTTTAAGGAGTCTATATCATATTCATGGATTGATTCTACTTTGAATTCAGGCTCTTTGATTTCATAATCTTTTGTTATTCCGGAAATATGGGCAAGAACTCTTTTTGCTAATGTAAAATTATTTTTTGCGCCGATAAGATCTGTTCTCGATTTTGAAAGTTCGGCTTCTGCCCTATAAAGAGCGGTTTTTAGGACCTCCTCAAGTTTTAAACGCAGAAAAACCGATTCCTTGTGACGTTCAAGTCTTTTAAAATTTGCTTCGGCAATTTCTACAATCCCTTTGGCTTTCAGCACATCATAATAGGCGGAAGCAACACTAAATAGATAGGCTTCTTTCACAGCGTTAAGGTCGTATTTATTCTTTTTAATTGTATCCTCAGTTATTCCTAAGGCAATCAGCTCTTTACCATTTAATGTGAATGACTGTACAAGTCTCAAACCCCAGGTTGCCGTCCATTCCGGTTGAATCGTCATTCCAGAAGAAACTTCCTCTTCACTATAGTGGGTATAATTTCCAAATGATGAAAGCCTTGGAAAAAGAACCGAAAGGGCCTTTTCTTTGGTTTTTTCCGCAATATAGAGGTTTTCTTTTGAAATATTGATTTTTTCCGATTGCTTTAATGCAATACTGTAAAGGTCGTTAAGGGAGTAGACTTCTTCAGAGATCGATAGACTATCAGCCTCCTGTGCCTGGAGGATTGTTTTAGAAGATATTATAATAGTGAGTATAAATAATAATAAAAATATATTTGTTTTTCGAAACATTAGTTTTATCCTCTATATTATAATGTCTCAGAGTCACTGATTGCGCTGGAGTCGATCAGAATCCCATTGATAAGGTTTTGCATGTAGAAATCGATCTGAGACTTTAAGTCGAAATCATTACTTGAAAGCAAGCTATGTAAACTGATTCCATCAAGACAAGCCAGGAGATTATTTGCAATTTTTTCAGCATCCCGGGCGATTTCAGATTTAAAAATGCCTTTAGAAATACCGTCGAGCAATATATTCATAACCATCCGGCGCAGCCCGTCATGTATCTTTATAGCCAGATTGCGTTTCTTAAAGATAACTCCTCCTTCCATTAGGAATTGTTGCAAAATCTCTAAGGACAACCTCGTGGTGGCGGGATCCAAAGGATCTGCCCATTTAACCGTCATTTCAGCAACAGCAAATAATCGTTGGACCGGGTCATCAATTTTTTCTAAATGTGCCGACAATTGAAATTCGAATTGGGAAATCCATTCCATTATCGCTGCAATAAAAATATCTTCCTTTGTTTCGAAGTACTCATAGATTGTTCCCTTGCCGATTCCGGCAGATTTAGCGATTTGCTCCACATTAGTGCCTGTGTATCCTTTTTGAGAGAATAATTTTAAGGCTGCTTGCGCTATTTCTTTTATTTTCTGTTCCTTGTCGACAAACTTAGGTGACATAAGACTAACCTCTATGAACTTTTTAAATTCTAAAAATTGAATTATTGGTCTATTTCCGACCGGCTGGTTTTATTATAAGACCATTTATCTATTTGTCAATGACAAAACAACCTATTTTAATTATATGAAAATTAAATATTTACATATAGTTATAATCGTATTGGCTTTATTGAAGCTTTGCCTAATATAATATATGGCCGACCAGTCGGTCATTTATAAGGAATTCAGGTTAACAAAACGTAAGAATTTAACACTTGCATAACCCTTTGTTTCTGAATTTATGTCTCAAAACTTGGTTTCAATTACACTACATGG
>CAZQOH010000046.1:0-11111 GCA_964594355.1 uncultured Desulfobacterales bacterium | reverse complement strand
CAAGGATTAATAATAGATAAATATCATCACAAAAAACTTACTGTCAAGATGATTTCATTAAACTTATTACTTTTTATAATTGCTTTTCTCCGGAATGCTGGCCTGAATGGAGGATTATAGGCCGGCTTCAGGCTTTCGAGCTTTAAACTCGAAAGGTGAGTAGGGCTTAACCTCAGATGGAAGGAATAGGTTCTTTTTAATTTACAGGATAGTTAAGGTGTTCTGATGTCCTGAATTATTTTCTTGACATAAAAAACAAGATATGTACAATTAATACTTAAAGTGTCCTTATGATGCATTATCATACCCATATATAAATCAATCGAGCTCTTTAAAGAAAAATATAATGAGATTTATAATAATACCAATCAATTAATGATAGATGTTAAAATTATTAACACTAAACGACTATGAGGCCAACAATGTCATTTAAGGCGATCCGAACATACTCAGCACCCGAAATGCTGGTTAAACAAATTTTCCGGAGTCTGGAAAAAGGGGAAATAAAGCCTGGAGATAGACTGCCTTCGCAAAGGGAATTGGCAACTACGTTCCAGGTAGGTCTTTCTACAGTTAGAGAGGCGATAAAAATACTCCATGCCATGAGATACCTCGATGTAATTCATGGAAAAGGAACATTTATTGCTAAAGATGCTCTGACAAAAGAGAAAATTCCTTCCCAGTTGGAAGATACTTTGGAAGCGGTTTCTTTATTCGATTTAATGAAGGCAAGAGAGATAATAGAATGCAGTGCAGCGGAGATAGCTGCTGAGACGGCAGATGAAGAAGGTATTATACGAATTCAGAATGCCTTAGAAAAGGTTGAAGCCAGTACCCATGACGCTGATGATTTCTATCAGGCCGATTTTGAATTTCATATCGCCATTGCGGAAGCTACTAATAACCAGGCTATCTATGAACTCGTGAAGCTCCTTGTTGATAAAGTTCATAAAAACCATACGGAGTTTATGGCCGAATCTTTAAAAAATTGGACGCTTGTAAATTTGGAAAAGTCGATTTTCACGGCCAGAAAAATTTTTACCTATTTATCTAAGGGCCAGGGTAAAGAATCTGCTAGATATATGCGGGATCACCTGAATATTGTAAATTTTGAGCTGGAAAGTGGATATTTGCGTTTTGAATCTAATAAACAAAAGAAATCAAAGGCTGGATAATTAAGATATATGTGTCTGCGGAATAATTGCGTTTCGTTAATGCACAACTATATATAAATAGGGGGTAGATGATGATGCAAAATATAGCTGAAAAATTTGAATATGAAGATACTGCACCATATATGTGGAGAATTGAGAAGGCAAAAAAGAGGGTGCTTGGTATTAAACCGAGCATAGAGCTTGAAAATGCTAAAATACTTACAGAAAGTTTTTTAAAGACTGAAGGTGAACCGCTAGTGATCAGAAAGGCTAAAGCTTTTCGGGAGCAATGTGAAAGAAAGACTGTGACGATTTGGGAAGATGAACTTATTGTGGGTTGTTCAGGAAGCAAAATACGTGGTGGCATTCTAAGTGCAGATGTTTGCTGGTCGATTCTCGATAAAGAATTAGATACAATATCCAATAGACCACAAGATCCTTTTTTAATAACGGAAAAGGACAAAGAAGTTTTTAATAGTGTTATAAAACCTTATTGGAATGGTAGATCAACCTTTGAAAAATGGCTGGCAAGAATCCCGGAGGATGTTGCCAAGCTGAGGGATACATCGGTCATCTATATCGATCGCAAAGCTGTTCGAGGTCCAGGTGAATTGACTGCAGGTTTTGACTGGTTGTTAAAAGATGGGATCAAGGGAATAAGAAAGCGGATAGAAAAAAGCCTGTCTTCTATAGATGCAACCTCACCGGAATGGTATGAAAAAACGACATATTTAAATGCGCTTCTGATCGCTTGCGAAGGAATCATTACACATTCTAAAAGATATGTCCAACTGTCCCAAAAAATGGCAGCAGAGGAAAAAGATTTACGCAGGAAGGCGGAACTTGAGGAGATAGCCAAAATTTGTGAATGGGTGCCTGAAAACCCTGCAAGAACATTCTGGGAGGCTATGCAATCAGTCTATTTTTACCATGTTTTGATATTTATGGAGCAAAATGCCGCCTCCTATAATCCGGGAAGAATGGATCAGTATCTGTATCCGTATTACAAAAAAGATATTGAAGCGGGGGTGCTTACTAAGGAACAGGCACAAGAACTCTTTGACTGTTTATGGGTGAAATATTCTGAGCCGTGTCTGTTTCAGGATGAAACAACCGCTGTATATGCCAGTGGTTACAATATGTTCCAAAATGTTTGCTGTGGAGGTATAACGGAGAACGGGCAGAATGCTGTTAATGATCTTTCCTATATGATGCTGCAGGCAACCATGGATGTTAGGTTGTATCAGCCCTCTTTGTCGGTAAGATATAACGTAGGAAAAAATCCCAATACATTTCTAAGAAAGATTGTCGATTTGGTATCACTTGGAACAGGATTTCCAGCTATTCACAATGATGAAGTGGGTATAAAAATGCTCCTAAAAAAGGGAGTAACCCTCAAAGAAGCCTACAACTGGAATCCATGCGGCTGTGTTGAAACAAATCTGATGGGAAAGCTGCGGGGATATACAGCCATTGCCGATGTAAACCTGGCAAGTGCCGTCGAATTTGCGATGCTCGATGGGAAGCAGCGGTTAACGAATTCTCAATTAGCCCCTCAAACCGGCGACCCTCGAAACTTTAAAACTTTTGAAGAGTTCAAAGCTGCCGTTAAAACACACCTGGCATACATAATAAAAAAGGTAGTTGAAGCCAATCAGGTGCTTGAGACAATATGGGAGGAAAGACCGGTGCCTGTCGCCTCTTTGAGTTTCGAGAGCTGTGTTGAAAATGCTAAAGACTATGCGTGGGGAGGGGCGAAATACAATACCGGTAATGGGATTATCATGGATGCCGTTGCCGATGAAATTAATAGCCTGGCCGCCATTAAGAAGTTGGTCTATGATGATAAAAAGGTAAGCTGGGGCGAGCTTTTAGAGGCTCTGGAAAATGATTTTGAGGGCTATGAAGAAATTCGACAGCTCTGTCTGTCGGTTCCAAAGTATGGAAACGATGATCCCGAAGTCGACGAAATAGCAACGGAGATGTTTGAGTTAAAAGCGGATGAAGTAGACAGGTATGATGAAAAATATGGCAGAATGACGAGTGGAATTCTTCCGGTAACCGCACATGTTCCCCTGGGGTTGGTTGTTGGGGCACTACCATCTGGAAGAAAAGCATGGACACCATTAACAGATGGGCTTTCACCAACTGGAGGCACAGATATTAACGGATCCACCGCAGTCCTTAAGTCGGTATCAAAAATTCCTCACGACATGTATGTTTCTGGAACACTGCTTAACATGAAGATTGATCCGTCCCTTCTACAGGATGAAAGGGGGGTGAGGAGTTTAATGAGTCTTATAAAAAGTATGTGTGATCTGGGTGTATATCATGTTCAGTTTAATGTTGTTTCTGAAGAAACATTAAGGGATGCACAGAAAAATCCAGAAAAATATCGTGACTTATTAATCCGGGTGGCAGGTTATACTGCATATTTTATAGAATTAAACAAAGAAGTTCAAGATGAAATAATAGGAAGAACCACACAAAAATCACTATGAAAGAGCAATATAACGGATTTAAGGAAGGTAATAAATGGTGAATTTAAAGGGCACGATATTTAAAATTGAAAAGCTTGCCATTTATGACGGACCAGGTATCCGGACGGTAATTTTTCTGAAGGGCTGCCCATTAAGATGCAAATGGTGTTCATCTCCCGAATCTCAAATTATTTCTCCAGAAATGGGATATTCTGTTGATAAATGCTTCAAATGTGGAAAATGTGTCAAGGTGTGCCCTGAAGATGCAATCCGGATATCTGAAAAAGGTGATATTTTAACAAATTGGCAGCTTTGCAATAATTGCGGTGAGTGTGTGGAGGGGTGTGCATTTGGTGCTAGGAAAATGATTGGCAGGCAGGTCACAGCGAATGAGGTGGTAAGGGAGATTGAGAAAGATGAAATCTTTTATCATCATTCCGGTGGCGGTGTGACATTAAGTGGAGGCGAGCCGGCGATGCAGCCGGAATTTTCTTTTGAAATTCTTAAGGCATGTCGACACAGAGGCCTCCATACTGCTATGGAGACATGCGGATTTTCAAAATGGAATGTTTTGTCTGAAATGTTAAAGTATTTAGATTTAATATACATTGATATTAAACATATGTCTTCGGAGAAACATTTAGAACTAACCGGGCAGGCAAACATGTTGATTCTGGAAAACATAAAAAATATCGATGTAAGAAATGGAGACACATCATTAATTATACGGATTCCCGTCATACCGGGAATCAGTGATACCCCAAAAAATATAGAGAACACGGCGGCTTTTATAAGAGGATTAAACAGGGTCGAGAGAATTGAGCTTTTACCCTATCACAAATACGGTGTTGGTACTTATTCAATTATAGGGAGAGAATACCCGCTAATGAATTTAAGGATTCCATCTCAGGATCATCTGAATTCTTTAAGAGAAGCAATTAATTCCTTTAATATACCTGTCCAGATCGGCGGCTGAAATGTTGATAATAAACATTTTCCTCTGGGGATACGGCAAGGCTGGGTTGTGTAAGACTGGAATCTTTATTTCAATTTGAAAATTAGCTTGACAGATGAATAACCATTATGTGATGAGGACAGAAGTAAGGTTTCGGAATTGGAATCTTATGCTTGGGGCTTTCAAATAACAAAGATCGCCTAATATACTGTTCCAACTTCAGTTTTTCTGGCATAAAAATCTAAATGCCCAAAAACCATGCATAAAAAACCAAAGTTGGAGTACCATATTTGGGAAAGGAAAAGCTATGAGCAATAATAAGATAACGGTAAATATCCCATACGGTTCCCAGATGCAGGAGGTAAGTATCCCTGACGGCCAGTTCGTTGGAACCTATTTGCCCAAGAAAATCCCAATAACTGAGGACCCCGAAGAATTGTTGCGTGAATCCATCCAAAAGGGCATGGAAACCTGTGGAATTGGTGATAAGGCCAAGCCTGGGGCCAAGGCTTGCATTGCAATAACCGACCGCACCCGTCCCACACCAAATCAGATCATTGTTCCCATGCTGTTAGATATGTTTAATGCCCATGGAATACCCGATAAGAACATTACCATTATCGTTGGTATTGGCATGCATGATAAGGACAATCCGGAAGCGATCCTGGATAATGTCGGTGGGGCTGTTGTGAATCGCGTGGAAGTAATCAACAATGAGCCGGACAATGAAAAGGTTATGGTTCATTTGGGTGAGACCTCCTTTGGCACGCCGGTGGAGCTTCACCAAAGGTTTGTCGAGGCAGATATTAAGATTGGAACGGGCAACGTCACTCCCTGCATACTGTCAGGATGGTCAGGAGGAGGTAAAATCGTTTTGCCAGGGGTCGCAAGCCGTAAATGTATCTATGAAAACCATAAACGCTTCACAAGGATTCTGGCTGAACTTCAATGTGCTTCATTGATGGGTATCATGCCACCGGAGAACGAGGTACGCGCCGATATTGAAAAAAGCGCAATCATTAGCGGAATTGACATGGTTATAAACACCCTCTTGGATTTTGAGGGAAACATGGTCATGGCTTACAGTGGTGAGCCTGTGGCTGTACATAGGGCCGCGGTTGAAAAAATGCGCCCGTATGTGGAAGTCAGTATACCTCAGACTGTTGATGTCATGGTCACGGGTGTCGGGGAAAGTGGCTTTGAAGTCAGCCTTTTTCAGGGAGGTTCGCGGGTTTGCGGCGGTGTAGATCGATATCTTAAAGAGGGTGGAACCTTGATTATGGTCAATGAATGCCGAGAAGGGATCTACGAAGGATTCGAACATGAGGAGTACCGCGAATGGATGAGGAAGATGCCGACACCGGCAAAAATACTAGAACTTACGGAAAACATGGAAATCGGACCGGAAAAAAGTTGTGTCCTTCATACTTTTTCTTGGCTGATTCACGAAAAGAAATGCCGGATCCAAATAGTGACAGACAATATGACAAAAGAGGAGCTAAAGGAAGTTCATCTCGAACATGCTTCTACTGTTCAGCATGCCCTTGATGAAGCCTTGGATAGATATGGAAATGGTGCTTCCGTTGCCGTGATGCCTTATGCAGCATTGATTTTGCCAAAATAGAATTATTACAGTACTCAAACACTCCGAATCTGAATAGTTCAGTTACTAGACGGGATAACAGGATAAACAAGATAATATTTTTCCTGCGGTGAACTATTACTGAATTTTTAACATAAAAAGGAAATTAAATACCTATGGAGCTAAAAGCAATACATGAAAATTGTTCCGGCTGTGGGATCTGTCGGTTGGTTTGCGCTTTGGAGAATTTCAGTGAAGTAAATCCTTCTATGGCGGCGTTGAGGATTGAAGGCAGGTTCCCTGCACCTGGTGACTACCGGATTCATCTTTGTGACCAGTGTGGTGTATGCGCCGAAGTTTGTCCGGTGGATGCTATTTACATGGATGACGGTGTTTATGTTATTGATGAGGATGAATGCAACGGGTGTATGACATGTGTTGAAGAATGCCCTCTTAACGTATTTTTTGAGCACAAGAACATGGAGAGACCCATCAAGTGCACTCTTTGCGGCGAATGTGCGAAAATTTGCCCAAGGGAAGCGCTGGTGGTAGAGAATTAGACCTCAATTGAGCGATCGCGCTCAATTGAAAGTTATTTGTTATTCGTTACTCGGGAGAATATAAAATAATTTCATGTAAAACCAAAAAGGGAGTATTTAAAGTGATTTACGGATATGCAGGAACTATATTAAGGGTGAATTTAAGCAGCGGTCAGGTTATAAAAGAACCTCTTTCTCAAGAAATGGCAGACAAATATTTGGGCGGAAGAGGTTTTGTAGCGAGGATACTCTATGATGAAATACCTCCGGATACCGATCCCTATGGAGAGGAAAACATCTTTGTGGCGGCTATCGGCCCTCTCACAGGTCATTTCCTACCTGCCAGCGGAAAGACCCATTTTGGCACAAAATCTCCTGCCACAGGCGGATATGCAGACAGCAACATGGGCGGGCATTTCGGGCCTGCATTAAAATATGCCGGGTACGATGTAATGATTTTAACCGGGAAAGCTAAAGAACCGAGTTATTTATTTATAGAAGATGATATTGTTGAAATCCGTTCAGCCTCCAAATACTGGGGCAAAGGTGCCATTTCCTCCGAGGAAAAGCTTAAAGAAGACCTGGGTGAAGATTTTCAGATCGTTACAATTGGCCCGGCAGGAGAAAATAAGGTTAGATTCGCCTGTATTTCACATGACTTCGGACGACAGGCCGGAAGAACCGGCATCGGTGTTATTCTTGGAAATAAAAATATTAAAGCGATTGCCGTCAAGGGAACAGGCAGCCTACCGGTCTTTGATATTGAAGGGGCATATGCAAAGGGAAAAGATGCTTATAAAAAAGTATTCGCCAAACCGGGTTTTAAGGGCTGGACTCCGGAAGGTACGGCAGGAATAACAGACTGGGTGAATGAAGTCGGCGCATTTCCTACGCGCAACTTTCAAACATCTTTTGCCGAGCACTATAAGGATATTAACGGGAAAGCGGTCATCGAGAAGCTGAAAATTACGGACAAGGGCTGCTTTTGTTGTCCAACCCCCTGTGGCAAGTACGGTCGTACCAAAACCCGCTTGGGATCGGCATATGTGGAAGGCCCGGAGTTTGAAACCATTGCACTCTTTGGTGGAAATTGCGTGCTGCAATCAATTGAGGATGTGGCCTATGCAAACTATATTTGTGATGAATTGGGAATTGACACCATTTCCGCCGGTGTTGTTGTTTCATGGGCCATTGAATGTTTTGAAAAGGGTATTTTAACCAAGGAACAGATCGGAAGAGAAATTTCATTTGCCGATCTGGAATCTGTAGTTTACCTGTTAAACAAAATCAGCAGCAGGGAAGGGGTAGGCGATTTGCTGGCGGAAGGTGTAAAAGTAGCTTCTGAAAAACTGGGTAAGGGTTCCGAGAAATTTGCTATCCATGTCAAGGGATTGGAATGGAGCGGTTATGAGTGCCGGAATGCACCTTCCATGATGCTGGCTTACATGACAGCGGATGTCGGCGCGCACCATAGTAGAGGCTGGGTATTGGGGCACGACATGGCCGGCTCAGGAGTCAGCGTGCACGACTTGATTGCTGCCGGGGGCGGTGGAGAAAAGAGACCTAAAACGGAAGTTACAGCTAAATCCGCAGAATATGTGATCAAATCTCAGAACACACGCCCAGTGTTTGATGCATTGGGTACTTGCAGGTTGCAGATGATGGAACTTGGGTTTGAAGTGGAGAATTACTCGGAACTCTTCTATTACATCACCGGCAAAAAGAGAAGCTGGGAGGATATGCTTAAAATATCCGAACGGATATGGCATTTAACACGGGCGTTTTCCGTCAGGGAAATAAAGGATTTTGGGCGGAATATTGATTATCCTCCTCCACGCTTCTATGAAGAGCCTGTATCCAGTGGTCCCAATGAGGGCCATTTTCTCACCCATGGGGAGATTGATTTTCTTCTGGATGCATATTATCAGGCACGTGGCTGGGATAAAAACGGTATACCGACAAAGGAGACCCTTGAGCGTGTGGGTTTGGGAGATGTGGCCCTTACATTTCCTTTTCCTGTTTTTCAATAATTTTAGTTAACTTTTCTAATTGGGATTGATCCAGTTTTTTAATTCATTAAATTAAACCACGGCCTATCAG
Source organism: uncultured Desulfobacterales bacterium (assembly GCA_964594355.1). Classification (GTDB taxonomy): domain Bacteria; phylum Desulfobacterota; class Desulfobacteria; order Desulfobacterales; family JAUVVS01; genus JAUVVS01. Next base: position 2,301 of record CAZQOH010000046.1, on the reverse strand, counting down.
TGCGAGTCGCAATCGATAAGGAACGTGGGGGCGGTCATTGGCTGGATATTTGGATAGAAAATTGGGGGGTTATCAGATTAAAGCTGTTGCAGAGCACTTTAAGCGTAATCCGGCAGTTATGAGTCAGGGCATAAGGAAATTAGAGCAAAGGCTTATGAAAGGTGAAGCTGTTCAAAGGACCATAACCACACTGGAGAAAATTCTCGCTCGGAAAAGCAGAAAAATACTTTTTTAATTATACCTGACCCCATTTCCATTTCCGGAGTATCAAAAAATGAATCAGTTAGAATACTTAAAAAAAATCGAAAACATTTTTAATTCAGCTCATAATGGAATAGTTATCATAGATGAATTTGGTGTAGTTCTTGTTTGTAATAAAGCAGCTTGTAAGCTGGTAAATAAAAGTCCTTATGAGATGATTGGCAAAGTCGCAGATGAAATTATTCCAGATTCTAGGGCAGTTCTAATGACGATATTAAAAACAGGACAGCCCCAGGTCGAGGTAAGAATTGAAATCGGAGATGCCATTATTATAGTAAACAGTAGTCCTATTTTTCAAGACAAACATATTATTGGTGTTCTGAGTATCTTTCAAGAAATCTCCGAATATGAAAATATAATAACTGAAGTAGAGTCATATAAGCAAATAAACAGACAACTAGATGCAATCATTGAAGCGTCTTCTGACGGCTTATGGATTAGCAATCATGAAGGAAAACTTATCCGAATCAATCGAGCTTCGGAATTACTCAATGGTGTGAAGGCGGAAGAGGTCGTCGGGAGAAACATGGCTGACATCGTAAAAAGTGGCATTATCGATAGGTCGGCGACACTTGAAGCATTGGAGTCAAAACGGCAGGTCAGCATTTTACAATACATAAGTCGGACAAAAAAATATTTATTGGCTACAGCTACACCTGCCTTCGATGAGGATGGAAATATTATTTTAGTGGTGGTTACTGAAAGAGATATGACGCAGCTCAACGCTCTTAATGATCAAATAGAGCAGAGCCGCATGCTAACGGAAAAAATCAGGAACGAACTCTCCGAATTAAGCATTATGGAACTAAAAAAACAGGAAATCGTAGCCAAAAGTAAAGAGATGAGGCAAGTGTTAATGACGGCACTTAAGCTTGCACATCTTGAGGTATCAAATATTCTGATTTTGGGTGAATCTGGAACTGGCAAGGGGCTCCTGGCCAAATTCATTCACAAGAATAGTAGTCGTGGGAACTCACCATTTATCCAGATCAACTGTGCAGCTCTGCCTGAAAGCCTTCTTGAAGCGGAACTTTTCGGTTATGAAAGGGGGGCATTTACTGGTGCCCGTGAGCAGGGTAAAGTCGGTCTTTTCGAGCTCGCTCAAGGGGGTACGCTTTTTTTAGACGAAATTGGAGATCTCCCGCTAGCGGTTCAAGCGAAACTACTAAAATATCTGGACGACCATGAGATTATGCGACTTGGTGGCACAAAACCTATAAAGGTAGACTGCGTGGTAATTGCGGCCACCAACCGTGATTTGGAAATGCTCACAAAAAATAGAGAGTTCCGTGAAGATTTATTATACCGACTCGACGCCTTTACCATCCGGATACCTCCGCTACGCAAACGACCCGAAGATATTTTTAAGATGATTAACTATTTCTTAAGAAAATATAACCAGAATTATAAACAAAAGAAACGGATTTCATCAGAAGCACTTGATGCATTGCAATTTTATTCTTTCCCTGGAAACGTAAGGGAGCTCAAGAATATTCTTAAAAAAGCCGTGGTGATGAGTGAGCAAGAAGTATTGGATGATATTATTTTAAAAAATCTTGAGCGTGAGGAGGCGCAATACAAGCGTTTCGGTAGAGGGAGATACCTTGGATTAGGCTTGAGTGAAGAAGTTCTTGCCTTTGAGAGGGAAATCCTGAAGAGTGCAATGGAACGCTGCAAAACCACAAGGGAGATAGCAAACTACTTAAGAATTAGCCAATCTAAAGTAGTTCGAAAAATGAAAAAACACGGAATTTCGCGCCTTTGATGCAAAACTAACTCAACAGTAACATAATTATCTAATATTACTATAGATATGATATAATTATTTGATTTAAAAACGCTTTATTTCTTAGTTATTGAAATTTATACTTTTTTTAATTCAAGCATCCTCTTTAGAGTCAAAAATGACTCAACCTACCAAATTACCACCGCCTTAATAATTGAAAAACTAATTAAAATTACAATCAAAAATCGATGAGTTAATAAACATGGTCCGTTTTTTGCACAAAAACTAATCAACACAACATTTATTCCGACTAA
>CAZQOH010000045.1:0-11113 GCA_964594355.1 uncultured Desulfobacterales bacterium | reverse complement strand
AATTGATTAGCTCGGAAGCTCAGACGCCGCATACATTCTTTGAGGCGGAACGTTATTTTGGCAAACACTATATAATCAACTGAGAGGTTTATGTAGCCCCTTTGGCCGGACCATTTTTAAGTATATTTTTTAGTTTATTGGACAACCTACCCGATTCAAGTTTTTTAAATTCTTTGAGGAGCGATTCTTGTTTCTTGGTGAGATTTGTAGGTGTTTTAACCATAATTTGAATTATTTGATCACCACGTCTTCTGCTCCTAAGAGACGGGATACCCTCACCACGGAAACGGAATAAGTCGCCCGGTTGTGTTCCTTTTGGAATATCCAGCGTTTTTTTACCATTTAAAGTGGGTATACTTATTTTGTCACCAAGTGCAGCCTGAACAAATGAAATCGGTATTTGACAGATTATGTTAGTATCGTCACGTTTAAAGAATTCATGGGGTTTTACATTGATGAAAACATAAAGATCTCCCGGCGGCCCACCATTGATGCCTGGTTCCCCTTCTCCCGTAAGACGGAGCCTTGATCCGGAATCGACTCCGCCCGGAATCTTTACAGCAACCTTTTTTCTGAGTTTAATCTGTCCTGATCCTCTGCAATTTGAGCATGGATGAGGTATTGTCTGACCTTTGCCTCGACAGTAAGGGCAGGTGGTTCTTACGGTAAAAAAACCTTGAGTCTGAGAAACCTGACCGATACCTTCACAGCGGCTGCAGGTTTCTTGATATGTACCTTCTTCACATGCGCTTCCTTTACAGGTCGGGCATACTTCCATCTTTTGTATCTCTATTTCCGTTTCTGTTCCAAAGACGCCCTCCATAAATTCAAGCGATATGTCATATCGAAGGTCGGATCCTCGTTGAGCCCTGGTTCTTGACCGCCTACCAGTACTAAATCCGAAAAAATCTTCAAATATATCACCGAAACTTGAAAATATGTCTTCGAAACCGCCAAAGCCGGAAAAACCAGTTCCCTCAAGTCCTTGGTGTCCTAATTGGTCATAAATATTGCGCTTTTGTGGGTCGCGAAGTACTTCATAGGCTTCTGCTGCTTCCTTGAAATTTTCTTCAGCTGTTTTATCGGCGGGATTTCTGTCTGGATGGTATTTTAAGGCGAGTTTGCGGTAGCTTGCCTTTAATTCATCATCAGGGGCATTACGATCTACACCTAAAATTTCATAATAATCACGTTTGGCGATCATCTATCATACCGAATTTTCTAAACGAGACCTTTGCAAAACGCCCCCTTTTGCCCAATTTCTGTGTCAGGCTCAAATTTTAATCCTCAAAATACTCAATGTATTCCTGTGGTTAAAATTTTCGCCTTCCTTGAACGTGAACAAAATTGAGCATTTTTCAAAGGTCTCTAAACGTGAGACCTTTGCAAAACGCCCACTTTTGCAAAGGTCTCAATTAAATTTTAATGGCGTAACTGTTTGAACACGAGTTTTACATGGTAAAATTAAATTGTCTCTGGGGCAACGCTGTTTTTATAGTTCTAAATTATTACAAAAAAGTAATACATATACTACGCTTGTCAATGAAGATTATGATTGAATTATTGCTTTAAAATAGTATCCTTTTTCCATTGCTTATCGTCTTTGAAGGGGTATTCAATATTGTTATGAAGACCACGGCTCTCCTTTCTGTATATGGCACATCGTATAATCAGTTCTGCGACGGTGACGATGTTGCGAAGCTCAATCAAATCAGCATCAACCTTGAAATTCCAGTAGTATTCTTGGATCTCATTTTGAATAATATCAATTCGACGTTTTGCTCTGGCCAATCTTTTATTCGATCTAATTATCCCAACATAGTTCCACATGAACCGTCTTATTTCGTCCCAATTTTGTGAAACCATAATGATTTCATCGCTGTCTGTTGTACCAACTTCATCCCATGGAGGTATATCCGGTATAGAATGAAAATCTAAATTGCTAATATCTCTTAAAGCTTGGTCCGCAGTAGTATGGGCGTAAACAAGCGCTTCGAGTAAAGAATTGCTTGCAAGTCTATTGGCTCCATGAAGCCCTGTGCAGGCTGTTTCTCCCACAGCATACAGCCTGTGAATATCTGTTCGTCCATGCATATCGGTTACAACTCCTCCACACATATAATGAGCAGCAGGGACGACAGGGAGTGGCTCCTTTGTCATATCAATGCCAAATGTTAAACATTTTTCGTATAAATTTGGGAAACGCGTTTTTACATATTCAGAATCCACGTGGGATATATCGAGAAATACCGAATCGTTTCCACTTTTCTTGAGTTCAGTATCAATGGCACGGGCAACTATATCTCGACATGCCAAATCCTTTTGTGGATCATATTTTCCCATGAAAGGGCTTCCTGCGTCATCAATGAGGATCCCTCCTTCACCCCTTACGGCTTCTGAAATCAGAAAATTTTTTGCATCAGGATGATATAGACAGGTCGGATGAAATTGAACAAACTCGAGATTTGCCACGGTTGCACCGGTCCTGTAACCCATTGCGATTCCATCTCCTGTGGAAATGTCGGGATTACTGGTGTAAAGATAAACCTTCCCTGCGCCTCCAGTGGCAAGAAGTGTTATTTTGGCACAGAACGTTTTAACCTTATTTGTTTCTCTGTCAAGAATATATGCGCCGTAACAATAGTCTTCATGGTTGGTTGTAACCAGCCCTCTTTTCATTCGGGTGGAATAAGTAATAAGATCGATAGCGATGTGATTTTCAAACAAGGTAATACGATCATGGTTATTAACATGATTTAATAGAACTCCTTCAACTTCCCTTCCCGTCATATCCTGGGCGTGCACAATACGTTTTTTCGTGTGACCGCCTTCACGTCCCAGATCAAAATCAGACTCAAAATGAGGTGGTCCATTTTTTGTGCGGTTTTGTTTTCTAAGATTAAAATGTACCCCCAGATCGGTTAATTCACGGATTCTTTTCGGTCCGTTTTTGATGACCATCTCCACAACATCTTTATGGCAGAGACCATTGCCGGATGAAAGGGTATCTTTGATGTGAAGTTCAAATGAGTCGGAGCTGCTAAAAGCTGATGCAATTCCGCCCTGTGCCAGATTAGTGCTGCTGTCCATAGCCTCTTTTTTTGTAACCAGAACAACATCACCGAATTCAGCAACCTTAAGGGCAAAGGAAAGCCCTGCTAATCCGCTCCCAATTATTAGAAAATCTGTTTTAATTTCCATTTTCAAAGGTCTCAAATTGTTGCTATAGTAATGATGACCGCCTCTTCTGACGTTTAGCACTGAAACCTATTAATAAACCCAATATAAGTACACCTGCACCAGCTAAAAACCACCTGATGTTATGTCCTATCTGGAGTTGTATTAATTCCTCTTCAAATTTGTCGGCCTTTTTTGTCTGTTCGGAAAGTCTTGACATTGCTTTTTGGTAATTTGTTTTAAGTTTAATAAATCCCGAAGAATCCCTTTTGAGTGCCTCATAAGATTCACCCATTTGCTTGAGAGCTATTTTGCTGCTGGAAAGTCCCGAGTTGAGTCTTTTGTATTCATCTTTTAGTTTTTTGTTTTCTTTAAGTAACGATTCAGAGTAGTCCGTAAGTTTTTTATGCTTTTTTTTCAATATTCCCAGCAAAAGAGAACTCGGTTTTTTTAGTACAAGGAAACGGTTTAGAACCCAGCCTTCCTTTCCATCTAGAGTCCGGACATTAGTCCACGTCTCATTCGGGATTAACACTTCAACTTCCTGCCCGGAAGAAACCATCGTTATTATTTTATGATCAATTCCCGGTCCTGTTCTCAACGTTATCTTTATAGTATCGCTGATATACATTGTTTCAGCCTTGACGATTGGAGAAAAAATAAGCATAAAAATTCCAATAAAAACAAAACGTTTCATATGGCACTCTCCATAAGGGTTGAAAGTTAGACAAATTATAAATTGACGAAATTAAAAATCAGCACTATAATTACACACTATTTGTTGAAAAAAGTTAATCTGTCAATAATTTCTTTTAAAATAATAATATATATGATAAAAGAAAAATTCGCAATTGAATATTGAAGATGTATTATGATAGTATTTGATTTACAATGTGCCAATGGGCATACATTTGAAGGCTGGTTCGAAGATGGGCAGGCATACGAGAAGCAGAGAAAAAAAAGTCAAATTGCATGTCCGGTTTGCGACGATATTTCTGTTTCCAAAATTCCTTCCAGCTTTGCAGTAAAAGCATCTCAGACTACATTAGATTCTTCCGGTCATGACGCAGAACTTCTGAAGATAGGCAAGAAGATGGTCGATTATGTAAAGAAGAATTTTGACAATGTAGGCTGTGATTTTGCCAAGGAAGCCTTGAAAATACATTACGGTGTTTCTGAACCTAGAAATATAAGAGGTGTCAGCACCGATAAGGAAGAAAAGACGCTTAAGGATGAAGGAATAAAGTTTTTCAAAATTCCCATGCCGGCTACACCCGATACTGATACATAGCCCTGACCATCTGAGTATTATTCCATAAGCCTTTTTGCAAGCCCTGAAAGACGTTTTCGGGGCTTATCGTTTTTTAGGGCAATGGCAAGTGCTTTTTTTGTGCCTATCAGAACTACCAGTTTTTTACCTCGCGTTATTGCAGTATATAAAAGATTTCTCTGAAGGAGCGCAAAGTGCTGTGTCATTATTGGAACTATTACTGCAATATATTCCGACCCTTGTGACTTGTGAACCGATATGGCATATGCCAAGGTTAGTTCTTCCAATTCCGAAAAATCATAGGCTACATCTCTGCCGTAGTAGTTCACTGTAAGTTCCTCTTTTTTTTTGTTAAAAAAATTTATCGTTCCGATATCTCCATTGAAAACTTCTTTCTGATAATTATTTTTTAAATGCATGACTTTATCACCGAGCTTGAAGGCGTTGCTCTGTATAGTCATTATAACAGGATTTGGGTTCAATACCTTTTGCAACACCTGATTAAGATTACTGGTGCCGACTTCCCCCTTGTGCATGGGGGTTAACACTTGAATATCATTCATACTATCAAAGTTAAAAATATCCGGAATTCTCTTGCTGCACAATTCAACTATCGTGTTAACAACCATACCGGGATTATTTTGTTCTATGAAATAAAATTCAGATAACTCTTCCGGGTCATTAGTCTGTATAAGATCTGGTAGTTCACCCCGGCGAATTTTATGTGCATTTATGACAATCGGACTTTCCTGATCCTGTCTAAAGATTTTATTAAGTTTAAAAGTTTTAATTCTATTGGACTTAATTAAATCGGTAAGAATATTTCCCGGGCCCACGGACGGAAGTTGAAAAACATCACCAACCAGGATAATAACGGCGGTCATGGGAATCGCCTTTATCAAATGATACATTAGAAGCGTATCTATCATTGATGCTTCATCTATGATCAATGCATCTGTATTGAGAGGATTGTCCTGGTTTTTGTTGAAAGTTCCATCCAGCAAATTGAAACCGAGAAGTTTGTGAATCGTTGAGGCATTTCTTTGAGTAACCTCTGACAGACGTCTGGCTGCCCGACCGGTCGGTGCTGCAAGAAGAACTTTTTTCCCAAGGAGATCAAAAATAGAGTTAATAGATCGTATAAGGGTGGTTTTGCCTGTTCCAGGCCCTCCGGTTATTATTACAGTGTGGTGTAAAATTATCCCTTCAAGGACTGAAAGTTGTTCAGAAGAAAGTTTTATAGCAAGTTTTTTTAAGACTTCTGAAGTGATTTGTTCAAGATCAATATTCGGGATAGTACTTGGAACAGACAGTTGTGCTTTCAGCCGGTTTGAAATGACTGTTTCCGCCTCATGCAGAACTTTAGGATATACGGCTTTGATATATGGGACTTCTTCATTTTGTTCTATAACAACTTCTTGTTCATCGGATAGAGCGGCAATGGCGCTTTCGGCTTCATCACGTTCAATATGAAATATTTTCATACAGCGTTTTATCAGCTCATCTTCATATAAAAAAATATGCCCTTCATTAATACCTTGCTCCAGAAGATGAATAATACATGCTTTAACTCTTTTGGGTTCGTTTTTAGAGGCCCCCATATTTTGTGCAACAGTATCGGCAATAACGAACCCTATTCCTGGAATGTCCTTTGTTATCCTGAAAGGATCATTACGGATGATATTTACGGACTCTGAACCATATTTATTGTAAATTTTTGAGCTGTAAGATGTATTTATTCTATTTTCTTGTAAAAATTGAATCAGGTTTTTAATTGCATGGTTTTCCTTCCAGGCTTTGATAATTAGATTCGATGTAGCTTTCCCTATTCCTTTTATTTCTAATAATCTCGTCGGATCTTTTTCGATAATTTCGAGGGTTTTTTCTTTAAAATGATCCACCAGTCTGATTGCTGTTTTTGGGCCTAATCCTTTTATAACGCCTGATTTCAAATATTTCTTAATACCGTCAGTCGTGGTTGGCAGTACGACCTCAAAGTGTTCGATTTTTAACTGCTGACCGTATCTATTGTGGGTTTCCCAGTTTCCATATATTTTTAGGGATTCGCCAAGATTAGGATTGGGGATGTAGCCAAGAACCGTTATAAGGTTGTTTGTTTTATCGGTACGAAGTTTTGCGATGGTAAAATGGTTTTCTCGGTTATAATATGTAATACGCTCCAGATGTCCGTCTAAGGTAGTCATAGGTGGGGTATGGTTTGACCAATATTTGATGTTTGAAACTTGATAATTTATTTATCACGAGACAATATCCATTTGGCTGCTTCATATAGATTTTTAGCCACATGGTCGGGAAAGATCATTTTTTTTGCAAGTATCTTTTCAGACTTTATTCCATTGCCGGTTTTGACAAGGACGGTATATCCGCATCCGGCTTTACGTGCACATTCAATATCCCTTACGGTATCGCCTACCATTGTCGAGATCGAAAGATCGATTTCATAAGTCTTTTGTGCCGAAAAAATTAATCCCGGCTTTGGTTTGCGACAGTCACAGTCGTCTTCAGGCATATGCGGGCAGAAAAATATATCTTTTATCTCGCCTCCTTGAGATCTGACGGCCTTTTTCATCATATTGTGAATATAATCGAGTTCTTCGATTGGCATCATATTGCGGTTGATTGCCGATTGGTTTGTGATAACGATTGTGGTAAATCCGTTATTAGTCAGAGTTTTTATGGCCTCTATACTCCCGGGGAGAAAATCGAATTCAGTCCAGCTTTTTATGTAATTCGGTGAATCCCGGTTTATAACGCCGTCTCTGTCCAGAAAAACAACCTTCCGCACAATTTTATCCGCTCCCATCATCCGTAAAAGAGAAAGAATATATTTTTGAAAACCGCTATATTATTCCGCGACTATAAAAGCCCCTTCAAGTCCGTCTTTTATCAGAATATTTTCATGCTCCATAGCCTCTTCCAAACTCGAGAATTTGCCGACACGAACCCTGTAAAATGTTTCATATCCGCTAGTATAAGGAACTATATGAGCATTCTTGTATTTTTGATCAAGCTTTTGCTTTAGTTTTACGGCGTTTTCCCTGTTGGCAAATGCACCCACCTGAAATGTAAAATTTCCTGTATAATAATCGCCCGGCACATATGATCGTTCAGTTTCTTTTTTAGTTTTTTGATATGAAACAGAACCAAGTGCAACGATTTCAACCTTGGCAGTGCCTGGGCCGACGATTCCGATTTTTTTTGCAGCTTTGTAAGAAAGATCAATTATTCTGCCGCGAATAAAGGGGCCTCTATCGTTAATTTTAACTTCAATTTTCCTATTATTTTCAAGATTGTGTACCCTGACATATGTTCCAAGGGGCAGGGTTTTATGAGCGGCTGTCATAGCATGCATGTTATAAATTTCCCCACTTGCTGTTTTCCTGCCGTGAAACTTCTTGCCATACCAAGATGCTTTACCACGCTGACGAAAACCCTCAGAATGCGGTAAAGGTTTATACCATTTTTTTCCTATTTTATACGGTTTAGGATGCCCAGGCGAACTTGAAGGGCGCACCTTCTTTGAGCAGCCATAAGCTATTAAAAATATAAGGCTACAAATAAAAAGGAATTTACAAAAAATAAAGAAACTTTTTTGTCGTTTCTTAAATGCCGTCATCTGCGCTCTGTCTCCCGTCATCCGGCTTGTGTCTTCTGTCGTCTGTCATCTGTCATCTGTCCTCCGTCCACCGGTCTCTATTTTTCAAGCGCGATCTTCACAACATCCAACATTTTATCTACAAAGTGAAAATGGATTTCCTTTTGAACCTTTTTCGGTATGTCTTCTAAATCCTTTTCGTTCCATTTTGGCATGATAATTGTTTTTATACCGGCACGATGTGCGGCAAGAACTTTTTCCTTTATACCTCCGACCGGTAGTATCTGCCCCCTTAAGGTTATTTCACCGGTCATTGCCAGATCTTTATGTATAGTCTTATTGGTGAGGAGAGACGTGAGAGCTGTCAACATTGTAACTCCGGCGGAAGGGCCGTCCTTGGGTATGGCACCGGCCGGGACATGTATATGGATGTCGTGATTTCCAAAATATTCTTCAGAAATTTCTAAGGAGGCTGCATTTGCACGAACGAAGCTTAATGCTGCCGTTGCGGATTCCTTCATAACATCGCCCAATTGGCCGGTTAATATGAGGTTTTTATTCCCATTCATGGCGGTTGCTTCAATAAAAAGCAGATCCCCTCCTGTGTATGTCCAGGCAAGACCCATGGCCACTCCGGGTGTTGAGGTTCTTGCTTTGGCCTCAAAAGTAAAGCGAACCGGACCAAGATATTTGGAGATATTGACAACCTTGATTATCGCATGCTTTACATTACCCTCTGCGATATTGCTTGCAACGCCCCGACAAATAGTAGCTATTTCCCGTTCTAAGTTCCTTAAACCCGCTTCCCGAGTATAGCCTGAAATGATCCGTTTTACCGCACCTTTTGTAAAAGACATCTGATCTGCTTTTAGGCCATGTTCTCTACGTTGGCGAGGAATGAGATATCGATTTGCGATTTTGATTTTTTCATCCTCTGTATAACCCAAAAGCTGCAAAACCTCCATCCTGTCTCTTAAAGCAGGTGGTATGGTATCAAGAATATTCGCAGTCGTGATGAACATGACCTTGGACAGATCAAATGGCACGTCCATGTAGTGATCTGAAAAAGAAAAGTTTTGTTCAGGATCAAGAACTTCCAATAAGGCTGATGATGGATCGCCCCGAAAATCGCTTCCAACCTTATCTATTTCATCCAGCATAAAAACCGGATTGTTTGATCCTGAGCGTCTGATTCCTTGAATGATTCGTCCGGGAAGTGCTCCAACATAGGTGCGTCTGTGTCCCCTAATTTCTGCTTCATCTCTGACTCCACCAAGTGATATACGGAAAAATTTGCGTTCCAGGGCCCGGGCTATTGAGTTGCCGAGAGATGTCTTTCCGGTGCCGGGCGGACCCACAAAACAAAGGATGGGGCCTTTTGAATCCGGCTTCAACTTACGTACGGCGAGATATTCTATGATACGCTTTTTGGCTTTTTCGAGGCCATAATGGTCTTCATCTAAGACCTTTCGGGCCTTTTTTATATCAAGATTGTCTTTGGTGCTTTCATTCCAGGGAAGTGCAGTCATCCAGTCAAGATAGGTGGAAGCGACTGTATATTCGGCGGAGGACGGATGCATACGAGACAGACGGTCGAGTTCACGTTCAGCCTCTTTGGCGGCTTCTTCAGGAAGATTTTTTTCCTTTATTTTTGCCCGATAGTCATCAATTTCAACAGTATCTTTATCTGTTTCACCCAGCTCTTCCTTGATGGCTTTTAACTGCTGGCGCAGAAAATACTCTCTTTGCTTTTTATCCATGTCGCCTTTGACCTGGGTCTGTATCTTATTTCCAAGTTCAAGGACTTCAAGCTGATGATTTGCAATTTTCGTAACTTTTTTTAATCGTTTTTTTATATCATCAATTTCCAGAATCCTCTGTTTATCTTCAGGTGTAGAATTGATGGTAGATGCAATTATATCAGCCAATGTGCCAGGTTCTTGTATTGAATTTGCCATGGCTCCGATTTCCTTTGGCAGACCCGGAGAAAGCTCTATTATCCTGTTGAATAGGGCGCGGATGTTTGACATAAGCGCCTCTGTTTCTTTATCTTTTTTTTCAATATCCGTTATCGGCTCCACACTGGCCAGTCGGTAGGGTTTGTCTTCTACAAAAGATTTTATCTTAAATCTGCTTAAACCTTGCACAAGCAATTGTGCTTTATCGTCCTCGATTTTTGCCATTTTTAGGATTAAAGCAACGGTGCCTACGGTAGACAGATCATCTTTGGAGTAAGTACCATCCTCTGTCTTCTTTTTTGATACAAGGAGTCCTATTATGCGATCTTTGGACATTGCGTCATCGATAAGCTGAATAGATTCAACCTGCATGACAATCAGAGGCAGAACCATCTTTGGGAAAAGGGCTGTATCAAATAAAGGCAGGATAGGTATAATTTCCGGGATTTTTTCGGCGGAAATTTCTATGGGTGGTGGTTGTTCTGCCATATTTACCTCCAATTCTTCCAAAGGCCTGTTGTTGACTAGTTATCCATCTGCAATCGGTATCTTGTGTGTCTTATCAATCTGTAATTTGGCAAGTCGAATCTGGAGAAAACCGTCTGAATAGGATGATGTCACTATCTCAGTATCGATAGGTGCTGGGAGATACAGGAATCTCTCAAATTTCCCGTACTGGATTTCGGCGAGCCTGTAAGTTGCGCTTTCCGAGCTGGGTATTTCTTTGCGTTTCCCAGAGATCTTGACAGCCCTACTGTTGATTTCCACTTCCAAATTTTCTTTTTTGACTCCGGCGATCTCAGCCCGAATGATTATCTCTTCCTCAGTTTCATATATGTCCATTTGTGGTGTCCATCTTTGTTCGGAAGAGGCGAACATGGGGCTTATCGGTCGGGGTCTAAACATTCCTTCAATGGTTTTTTCGATTTTGGAAGTTAAACTGTCAAAATCGTTCCCGAATCTTATTTTGATATAGTCCATTTTCGACTCCTGTATGTTACTTAATATCTTTTTTACCTTTGTCATTTCCGTAATAATTTGGTAACGTTCAAAAGTGTGTACATGGTGACAATTTAACGGATCGGATTTCAA
>CAZQOH010000044.1:0-11316 GCA_964594355.1 uncultured Desulfobacterales bacterium | reverse complement strand
GCTCGGAAGTTCAGACGCTGGTCAATCGGAACATATTTATGACAACCGGTATAGTCTCTTTATCATGTCAGTATACATAGTCCTCAATAAATTTCATATCGTAACAATTCTCTTATAATATTCATTCATTCAATACCGTATATAGTGTTATTTTGCATATTGTTATCAAGATATTGTTTCTATCAACTATGGTAGTGTTGCTATTAAAAATTTAATAATATCTTTGGCCAAAAGTTCTTGACAAGCATAAAATTGGATGATATTTAAATCCATTTGATCAGTTTTATCTCTTTGATTTTAAAAGATATTTTAACTTATCTTTCAACTATTTTCAACATTATTCTTTCCTTTGGTTTCTATATATTTTTTATAGATCGATTAAAATAATGTAAAACTATTTTTATGACAATTAAAACAAAACTAACCAAAAAGGACTACTTTTTGGTCACAATTGTGAAGGGAGGTGTGAAAACTTAAAGTTATTTAAAGGAAATTGAATGTTATTTTAATATTAATATTACAACACAAAATTAGGAGGTATAATTAATGCCAAGTTTTGTAATTAATGAAAAATGTGACGGTTGTAAGGGTGGGGATAAAACAGTTTGTGAATATATTTGTCCCAACGATCTGATGGTTCTGGAACCCAATGCGATGAAGGCTTACAACCAGGAGCCGGATCAGTGCTGGGAATGTTTTTCATGCGTAAAGATTTGTCCCACTCAGGCGATTGAGGTAAGGGGTTATTCAGACTTTGTGCCCCTTGGAAGCAGCATTATGCCGATGCTCGGCACGGAAGATGTTATGTGGACCTGTAAGTTCAGAAACGGTCTAATCAAACGCTTCAAGTTCCCCATCCGGACAACTCCCGAAGGCACTGCCAATGCTTATGCGGATCTAAAGGGAAAAGACCTTGAAAGCGGCCAGCTTTCGACAGAAGAGGCCGAGGGTTATGAAATTCCAAAACCTCAGGCGACTGTCTAAGCAGAAAATAATTGATAATCGACAATTCAGTGAGTAATCATAAATTAATATTTTAAGGAGGATATAATATGGCATTACCTAATAAATCTTCAGGAGAACGCAAGGCCGTCAGAGATCCGGAAGTAGAAGAGCGGGAAGTTGATATTCTCATTGTGGGCGGTGGTATGGCTGCCAGCGGTACTGCTTTTGAGATAAAAAAATGGATGACGGACGACCAGACGGTTTTGTTGTGTGACAAGGCGGCAATGGAGCGCAGCGGTGCTGTTGCACAGGGTCTGTCTGCAATAAATACATTTATCGGTGATAACTCACCGGATGATTATGTTCGTATGGTCAGAAACGACTTGATGGGTATTGTCCGTGAAGACCTTATCTTTGATCTGGGCTGTCATGTTGATGATTCAGTCCACCTGTTTGAGGAATGGGGTCTACCCGTCTGGAAAACGTCAGCAGAAGGAAAGAGTCTTGATGGAAACAAAGGCCAGAAACTGGGAACATTAAAATCTGGTGCTCAGCCTGTTCGAACCGGCAAGTGGCAGATCATGATAAACGGTGAATCCTATAAAAGAATCGTTGCCGAAGCCGCCAAGCTTGCAATTGGAGAAGAAAACGTTTTAGAGCGCTGTTTTATTGTTGAGCTTCTCCTTGATGCAAATAGAGAAAACCAGATTGCAGGTGCTGTCGGTTTTTCCGTCCGTGAAAACAAAGTTTACATTATTAAATGTAAAACCGCGGTGATTGCATGCGGTGGTGCAGTGAACATTTATCAGCCCCGCAGTGTTGGTGAAGGTAAGGGTCGTGCATGGTATCCGGTGTGGAACGCAGGTTCGACCTACTATATGGGTATGAAGGTAGGAGCCGAGCTTTCCATGATGGAAAACCGTTTCACCCCTTCCCGTTTTAAAGATGGTTACGGTCCTGTAGGTGCATGGTTCTTGCTATTTAAGGCCAAAACACTTAACGGCTTGGGTGAAAACTATGGTGCCAGCGATATTGCTAAGGCAGAGCTTGAAAAATTTGCACCCTATGGAACCGCTGCCGTAACACCAACGTGTCTGCGTAACCATTTAATGCTCTTTGAAATGAAAGAAGGCCGTGGTCCCATCATGATGGATACCGTTTCGGCACTGGCAGAATTATCAAAGACCATGGACAAGAAAGATCTCAAACACCTTGAATCTGAGGCCTGGGAAGATTTTCTCGACATGACCTGCGGACAAGCCAACCTCTGGTGTGCAACAAATACCGAACCTGAAAAGAAGAATTCCGAGGTCATGCCTACAGAACCCTATCTGTTAGGATCCCATTCCGGTTGCTGCGGATTCTGGGTTTCCGGTCCGGATTATGACTGGGTGCCTGATTCATACAAGTGGGGAGACGGTGATAAGGTATATAACCGCATGACTACAGTTCTTGGTCTCTTTACAGCAGGGGACGGTGTGGGATGCTCCGGTCATAAGTTCTCCTCAGGCTCTCATGCAGAGGGACGTACAGTAGCCAAGGAAATGGTCAGATATGCACGTGATCATGCCGATTTTGCACCCGCGCTGAGCCAGACAAAAGAGGAATTGGTAGATATTATCTACAAACCGGTGAGATTATTCCTTGACAACTGTGAATATACTACCGACATAGACATCAATCCTGCTTACGTTAAGCCTTCCGGCATGACGATGCGGTTGATGAAAGCGACCAACGAATATGGCGGTGGTACGGCCACATACTATCAGACCACCAGCAAGAACCTTGAAATTATAATGGAAATGCTACAAGTAATGCGTGAAGACTGTGAAAAGCTGGCTGCCGATAACCTTCACGAGCTCATGAGATGCTGGGAAATCTATCATCGTATTTGGACCGTTGAGTCTCACCTGCGTCATATTCAGTATCGGAAAGAGACTCGTTATCCTGGATTCTATTATCAGTCAGATCATCCGGGACAGGATGATGAAAACTGGTTCTGTTTCGTAAACTCAAAGTATGATCCAAAAGCCGGAACCTGGGATATATTCAAGAAAGACTATGTTAAGATCATTCCTGATTAATTGTGGATTGATAATAATGTAGCTGAAAAAACCTCCGGGTATCGTAAGATGCCCGGAGGTTTTTCATATCTAGTATATGAACGAAAACTCCCGTTCAGACAAAAATCCGAATATCGAAACTCGAAACTCCCCGATAACGGGACAGGCGAAACAATATTGAATATCAAATTTTTCAATGTTCAAAACAAAAGTTTAGGTATTCGATTGTTTAGAGCATTTAAACATTCGAATTTAGAATATATTTAGAATTTCGAATTTCAAAATTCAAAAATTGAGGATTTTCGTTCAGGCACTATCTATGTGAATTAGAATTTATTAGGAATTCATTAAAAACTATTTTTAGACAACGCTAAAAGGAATTTAACTAAAAAGGGGTGTTTTTCAAGGATCTCCATAAAAAAACAGATAAAAAAACGGAAATTATTATGCACGGAGGGATAGCATGACAGAAGATAAAGCAGCCGCTGCCGGCGGGAGCATTTTGGTCGTTGGCGGAGGGATAAGCGGATTAACAACGGCTTTAGAAGCTGCCGAAGTGGGTTACGAGGTATTCGTGGTCGAAAAAAATCCTTATCTGGGCGGTAGAGTAGCACAACTAAACCAATATTTTCCTAAATTATGCCCACCAACTTGTGGTCTTGAGATCAATTTCAGGAGAATTAAGGACAATCCAAAAATAAGGGTACTAACGCTGGGAGAGGTTGAAAAGGTCGACGGTACTCCCGGCAACTATGATGTTTCCATAAAATTGAACCCCAGGTACGTGAATGAAAATTGTACCTGCTGTGGAGATTGCTCAGAAGTTTGCCAGACGGAAATTTCCAGCGAATTCAATTTTGGAATGAATACAACCAAGGGCGCATATCTGCCTTTTGAAATGGCCTTTCCTGCACGATATGTTATTTCTTCGGAAATCATTGGAACAGAAGATGCCAAACGGTGCGCAGAAGCGTGTAAATATGATGCCGTTGACCTGGAGATGCAGACAAAAACCATGGATTTAAAGGTGGGCGCCATTGTTTGGGCAACAGGATGGGAGCCTTATGATGCTGCAAAAATAGATAATCTCGGTTTCGGCCAATATCCGAATATCATAACTAATATGATGTTGGAGAGGCTCGCGTCTCCTAATGGACCGACAAAAGGAAAAATTACCCGCCCATCGGATAACAAAGAACTGGAAAGCATTGCGTTTGTTCAGTGTGCCGGATCAAGGGATGAAAATCATCTTCCCTATTGTTCATATATTTGCTGCATGGCATCCTTAAAGCAAGCGACATATATCAGAGAACGGTATCCGGATGCGAAGATTTACATTTTTTATATCGATTTACGGACGCCCGGAAAACGATATGAAAACTTCTACAAAACGATCAAAGAAGATGAAAATGTCTTTTTCATAAAAGGCAAGGTTGCAGAAGTAAGTGAAGAGCCGGATACTAAGAATATCACGGTTGTTGCCGAAAATGCCGTGACAGGAGAAAAGATTAAACAGACAGTTGAAATGGCTGTTCTCGCCACCGGCATGCAGCCTACAACTGCAGCGGCAAAACTTCCGACTGATCTGAAATATAATGAAGATGGGTTTATATTAAACGATTTTGAAAAGGGTGGTATGTTTGCCGCCGGATGTGCTAATAAGCCGGCAGATGTAGTGTCATCAAACCAAAATGCAACCGGCATGGCCCTTAAGGCAATTCAAACACTGGTAAATAGTTAGGAGGTTGTCAATGGATAAAAAGTACGGCGTATATATTTGCACAGGCTGTGGAATCGGCGATGTCCTTGATATGGAAGAATTATGCGGTGTCCCCAAAGAAGAGGGACTTCCGGTCCAAACGCATCCTTTTCTCTGTGGAAAAGAAGGTATTGAACTAATAAAAAAAGATATTGCAGAAAAAGGCATAAATACACTCGTTGTTGCTGCTTGTTCCAGAAGAATCAATTTTGATATTTTCAGCTTTGACGGCTGTATTGTAGATAGAGTTAATTTGCGTGAACAGGTGGTATGGTCTCACCCCAGATCAGAATTTCCAGCCCTTACGGAAGAACAAAAAGGCGATGAAGAGCACTTTGACCGTCTTCAGATGCTGGCAGAAGACTATATCAGAATGGGCATGGTAAAAGTTGAGAAAATCGATTTGCCTGAGCCGTATAAGCTTGAAACCCTGAGTAAAAGAATTCTGGTTATCGGCGGAGGCATCACCGGTTTATCTGCCGCCATTGATGCAGCCAAGGCAGGATATGGTGTAACCATAGTTGAAAAAGAATCATCCCTTGGCGGATATGCAGGTAAACTACGAAAACAGCTTCCCGATGCATATCCGTATGAAAATCTTATTGACCCGGTTATAGAGGCCAAAATCAAGGAACTTGAGACTTATGATAATATTACCGTTAAGACAAGTACGGTTGTTGCCCGTCTCGCCGGTCAACCAGGGGATTTTACAGTGACACTTAAAAAGCCTGGTGAAAAGATAGAGTTTGACGTTCCTTATCCGCTGCCCGAAGAGATGAAGCTTGATGAAAACGGCAAAGAATTAGATGTTGAAGATCAACACAAACGTTACCTTGAATACAACGAAGGCAAGGTTGACATTTTGCAATTCGATCCCAACGGTGAAAAGTTTGGTGCCGTTGTTCTGGCCGCCGGGTGGCGTCCGGATGCAATCGAGGGAGATAAATTTGCCCATCTCGGATTTGGAGAGCTGTCTGATGTCGTCACCAACCACCAGTTTGAGGAAATGGCTTCTAGGGGAAAGATTGCAAAGCCATCCGATGGAAAGGAAGCAAAATCTGTTGTGTTTGTACAGAGCCCCGGCAAGGGTGATGATGATGCTGACTTCGACTACTGCGGTTCCGTCACAAGTCTTGTATCCTTAAAACAGGCCAAATATGTTAGAGAAGATTATGCAGACGGCAAGGCGTATATATTTTATCAACATATGCGGACCCCGGGTTTGCTGGAAAATTTTTATAAGAGTATGCAACAGGATGAAGGGATATTCTTGACCAAGGGCGAAGTCATAAGTGTATCTAAAAACGACGATGGAATGATTGTTGAAGCCGACAATACTCTTCTGGGCGAAAAAATCCAGGTTAAGGCTGATATGGTAGTATTGGCTGCCGGCATGGTGCCTGCAACGGTGGATGATCCGGTAGTCAACCTGGCTTATAGACAAGGGCCGGCTTTCCGTGATAACGATCTTTTTGACGGATATTGCGATTCCAATTATATCTGCTTTCCTTATGAAACCCAGCGAACCGGAATTTACGCCGCCGGAGCCATCCGCCGAAGCATGACAATTGAAGAGTCTATTGAAGACGCCACGGGTGCGGCGCTTAAGGCGATCCAGTGCATAGAATCGACAAACAGGGGAGTTGCTGTTCACCCAAGATCAGGTGATATGACATTTCCGGACTTTTTCTTCCAGAGGTGTACCCAGTGCAAACGCTGTACGGAAGAATGTCCTTTTGGAGCTCTGGATGATGACGAAAAGGGAACGCCTAAACCGAATGAGACACGATGTAGACGTTGTGGAACCTGTATGGGTGCATGCCCTGAGCGTATCATAGGGTTTGCCGATTACAATATCGACAGTGTCGGGTCCATGGTCAAAGCCATCAATGTGCCTTCGGAAGACGATTATGATGACCCCCCTTTAAGGATTCTCGGATTAGTATGCGAAAATGATGCTTATCCGGCCCTTGACATTGCCGGTCTGAACAGACTCACATATTCAGCCGACGTCCGGTTCATCCCGGTTCGTTGTCTGGGATCCATGAACGTGATTTGGATCAAAGACGCCCTGGCTAAAGGCCTGGATGGTGCTTTCCTCCTGGGCTGCAAACATGGCGACGACTACCAGTGCCATTTTGTAAAAGGGAGTGAACTTTCGGACATCAGAATCCAAAAGATCGGCGATGCCCTGTCCAGCCTGGCCCTTGAAAATGAGCGGGTGGCCCAATTCCAGATCGCCATTGATGAATACGATAAGCTTCCGAAAATGATCAATGACTTTGTAGAAATGGTTGAAGAGCTTGGCCCAAATCCCTTTAAAGGATTCTAGGAGATTGATGATTTTAGATTGAAGATTGAAGATTGGATATATAGTCAAGTTTGCGAAGTGGTGGGACTTCACTAAATCTTCAATCGTCAATATTCAATTTTTCAATAACAGGAGGTATCTAAATGGCTGATGCATACATGGTTGAGCCTGATGTGGGTTTTATTAAAAAAATAGCCGAAAGTGGCGGAGAGGACCTAAAAAAGTGCTTTCAGTGCGCAACGTGTTCCGTAGCCTGTGCTATTTCTCCGGATAAAAAGCCCTTCCCCAGAAAGGAGATGATTTCCGCTTCCTGGGGGCTGAAGGACAGACTTGTGAGCAACGGAGACATATGGCTGTGCCATAATTGCGGTGACTGTACAACGCTTTGCCCACGCGGCGCAAAGCCGGGAGACGTTTTGGCGGCAATTCGCTCATATGCCGTTTCGGAATATTCTAAGCCGAAAATAGTGGCTGATGCAGTGAACGATCCCAAAAAACTTCCTATTCTTCTTGCCGTTCCGGTGTTGCTCTTTATCATTGTCGGTCTCATTACGGGCTTCCTCGATTTTACACCGGGTGGAGATGAAGTTGTCCATGCAAAATTTTTCTCCACATGGCTTGTTGATATAATGATGCTGTCTGCCGCAATATGGACTGTAATCATCTTCGCATTGGGAATCAAACGGTTTCTAAATGACATTCATGAAAATGCGATTCTTGAAGGAAAAACAGAAAAGAAAGATATTGATCCTAAAAATTTCATCCTGGCATTGATTCGTGCCATACCTACTATATTGAAACATAATAAGTTTTCAGATTGTGAGGAAAACAAAGATCGTGAAACCGCGCATCTGTTGGTATTCTATTCATTTATTGGTCTTTTTATTGTAACCAATATATTCTTTATTCATCTTTATATTCTTCAATGGCACGGCCCCTATTCACAATTGCATCCTGTTAAATGGCTTGCCAATTTAGCAGGTACGGCACTTGTTATTGGAAGTATCTTGATGATAAAGAATCGGCTTTCTAAAACCGATCAGGTTTCAACTTATAAGGATTGGTTCTTGATAGGACTGGCACTGGCACTGGGCCTTTCAGGCATGCTTACCGAGATAACGAGACTGTTTAACCTTGCCGGTTTTTCTTACACTATCTATTTTATACACCTGGTTTTTGTATTCAGCTTATTTGCATATGTGCCGTTTTCAAAGCTGGCCCACCTGGTTTATCGTACAATTGCCATGGTCTACGCGGAGTATTCAGAAAGGAATTTTTAAAAGCAATATAATCGCTTTACATTTTTTACATAAAAAAGGGAGATGTTGTGTATAACATCTCCCTTTTTGTTTGAATTAAAACTGATGAATTCGTAAAAAGTCGAATTCATCAAGGTTAATTACTTTTTATTTGAATCACCTGTTGCAGCTCCGTGCAACTTGATCTCAACTTTTTCCGTAAGACCCTCATAGTACTCACGAAGAATTACGAGGACTTCATCGCGACCGAAATGATCGGGTATCTCACCACCTTCAGACAAAAGTTTCCGAAGCATGGTTCCTGAAAGAAGTACCCTGTCTTCCTTATCGTGGGGACATGTTCTGAGTGAGGCCATGCCGTCACACTTGTAGCAATAGAATGTCCAATCAATCTTTAAAGGAGTACAGAGTAGAGCTTTGCCGGACTCTTCCGGATATGGAATCTTGTCAAATATTGTTTGGGCCTCAAACATGCCATAGAAGTCACCCACACCGGCGTGGTCACGCCCAATAATCATACGAGAGCAACCATAATTCTGACGGAATGTCGCGTGAAGAAGAGCCTCTCTTGGGCCTGCATATCGCATGTCAAGGGGATATCCTCCCTGAACAACGTTTTTGTTGACAAAGTAGTTTTTAATAAGAGCGTCAATACATTTAACACGAACACTTGCCGGAATATCACCCGGCTTCAGGTTTCCAACAAGAGAATGGATATAAACACCGTCACAAACTTCGACAGCGATCTTGCAGAGGTATTCATGAGACCGGTGCATGGGGTTTCTAAGCTGGAGAGCCGCTACCTCACTCCATCCGTTTCCTTCAAAAATCTCCCGTGATTTCGCAGGTCTCATATAAATGCCGGCATACCTGGTGGGATATTCACCTTCACTTAATACTTTAACAGGTCCTGCCAAATTAATTTCTTTTTGAGACATGACCATCTGAACACCCGGGTGATCCTCTTTGGCAACTTTCCAAAATTCTTCGGAAGTAGGCGTTCCTTCACCCATATATATTTTCTCACACTCGAATTTTTTGTCTGTCTCTGTAATTTCAAATTTTTCAGTTACCTTCATTGTACCCATAATTTCATCGCCTTCAGGATCGTAAAGTGCGATCTCATCGCCTTCCTTTATACCGTCAGCATCTGCTTTATCGGCAGACAAAGTCACTGGAATGGGCCAGAAGGTCCCATCAGCCAAGAGAAAGTTTTCACACACGCCTTTCCAGTCAGTCTTGGTCATAAATCCTGTAAGTGGACTGAAGCCTCCTATTCCCATCATAATCAGGTCACCTTTTTCACGTGGGGAAATAGATATTTTTTTAAGTCCTTCAGCCTTTTTCTTTTCTTCTTC
The DNA here is from genome assembly GCA_964594355.1 of uncultured Desulfobacterales bacterium. Taxonomy (GTDB): domain Bacteria; phylum Desulfobacterota; class Desulfobacteria; order Desulfobacterales; family JAUVVS01; genus JAUVVS01. The sequence continues at coordinate 1,621 of CAZQOH010000044.1, read as the reverse complement.
TAATTCTGCTCCTTCAAGCAAACAGCAGGTTAGACCTTTTCCGCCATGAGGTGGAACTAAATTTGCCATTTTATTATATCTCCTTTCAATTTTATGAATTTAATCGTTCTCAGATTATTTACATTTCAAAGGCAGGCATATTTAATAATAAAAGAGCCGTTTGTCAAGGCTAATTAATTATTTGTGTAATTAATGATTTGGCAATTCTTGGCCACAACCACAAAATCCTTAAATCAAAGATTAAATAAATCTATTCAAAAACAATTTGTACGGATTTTAGGTTTAATAATTTTTATATCCGTTATATAGCTCTTTTAATAAAAATACTCAAAATAAACATTGACATTGTAAAGGTTGGTAAATATAAATACCGATTATATAAATGATTTTATCACTATCGGGAGGATCTATGGGTGAGATAAATTTAGACGATGCTAAAATTATAGTGAACGGTGAGTGGCTTTCAGCTGAAGATCTGACAAATATGATTCAGGAAAAAATGAAGACAGGAGATATGAAGTTTTCAGGTCTTGCATCTGCTTTAGAGGAACTCAACAAAGCCATAGAAAATTCACAAGCTATAGAAGTAAGACTTGTTATTACAAAAGAAGAATATAAGAAACTAAAAGCGCTCGGAGGAGACGATGACCGTGTATGTGTCCGAAAGGCAATAATGGCATTCATTGGCGGAGGGATAAAAAAGACCGGCGTTGAAGTAAAAGATAAAAAAAAGCTGGTTATCAAATGCCCCAAATGTAAATCACCTATAGAGATAGCCTCAGATAAAAGGCCACTCAATGTAGAGTGCTCCAAGTGTGGAATGGGCGGACGTTTGACACCTGAAAACAAATGGGCAAAGCTTGATTGATTTTGAAATACAAAATCAGCGGTAAATAGTTTATAATAAATAAGGCAACATCACTCTTGCATTTCAAAATACAAAAAGCCCGATATGAAACATCGGGCTTACTTGTTTTTTGGCGGAGAGAGAGGGATTCGAACCCTCGGTGGAACTTTCGCCCCACACTCGCTTAGCAGGCGAGCGCCTTCAGCCAGCTCGGCCATCTCTCCGTTTTAGTTAATTGTTATTTGTTATTCGTATCCCAAATATTATTTTCGTGCTTTTAAATGAAAAAGATCGCAGCATATTTTTTATCTCACCAAAAACTTTAAAAAATCTTGGCGTCTTTGCGTCTTTGCGTGAGAAATGGTGGTGCACTTTCATCTTGCATTTAATCATTAACGAATAACGAAACTGGCGGAGGGAGTAGGATTCGAACCCACGGAGCTATTACGCTCAACGGTTTTCAAGACCGCCGCTTTAAACCACTCAGCCATCCCTCCAATCGAATTTCATTTCTATCATTTATTAATTTTTTGGTCAATATTTTAATTTGCTAAAACGATTATTGTTTATTGACACGGCTTTTTTTTTATGATTTCAATATATGTTAAGATAAAAAAGAAAAACCCATCTAGTGCGATGTCTCAAAAGTCCTGTACTCAGTTCTGGCAATTTGATATACTAACGTAAATGGAGCAAATGTCGTGAAAATCCGAATATCGAAATCCGAATGTTCCAAATTCAAAACAAATGCGGTTAAACACCTTCATTTTAAAG
>CAZQOH010000043.1:0-11355 GCA_964594355.1 uncultured Desulfobacterales bacterium | reverse complement strand
GATCGTGATTAAATCAAGTTTATAACCATGTACACACTTTTGAACGTTACTAATCAATTTGGGGACATTTGATTAAGCGTTCTTGGCGAAGCGGAGCGTAAAAATTGAAGCTGTTTGAGTCCCGAGCGTAGCGAGGTCGAGTTCTTTAATTTTAGCGCAGCGAGCCGTAGAACGCTTCAAATTGTACCCACGATTAGCTCGGAAGTTCAGACGCTGCTCAATCGAAACATATTTATGACAACCGGTATATGCCAATGAAAGGAGGTGATCAATTCAGCGTTAACAAATATTGAAGTATTTATTCTAATTAATAAAAATTTAAAGAAAAGGAGAATAACCATGTCTAAACAAAAAGAACTGGAGCAATTATTTTTAAATGGAAAAATTACCCGCCGTGAGTTCATAGCACGCCTGTCGGCTTTTGGCCTTATGGCTGCAGTGTCGCCGGCATTATTAGCCACTACTGCAAACGCGGCGAAACCCAAAAAAGGAGGCCAGCTCATAATGGGTCTAGGCGGCGGATCGACCACCGATTCCCTGGATCCCGGTCAGATTCCGGATGTAATGCCGCATAATATAAACTGGTCAATCAGAAATAACCTGGTTGAAATCGATGCTGATGGTAATACCGTTCCCGAACTGGCTATGAGCTGGGAATCTTCGCCCGATGCCTCCATATGGTATTTCAAGATTCGTTCGGGTGTTGAATTTCACAATGGGAAAACCCTTGATTCTCAAGATGTGGTCGATTCCATCAATCATCATCGGGGAGAAGATTCAAAGTCAGCGGCCAAGGGTATTGTTGATCAGATCAAGGATATCAAGACGGACGGCAAGTCCACTGCGGTATTTTATCTACAAGGTGGCAACGCTGACTTTCCTTTCCTCATGAGCGACTATCACTTAACTATTCAACCCGCCGGTACCGAAGGAGCCGAATTTGAAAAAGGCATCGGAACCGGGGCCTACACATTGGTAAAACATGAGCCCGGTGTCAGGGCGCTGGTCAAAAGGAATCCCAACTACTGGAAAGAAGGACGCGCTCATTTTGATGAGGTGGAAATCATTGCTATTGTAGACGTCAATTCCCGAACCAATGCCTTGAAAACCGGCCAAATCCACGCCATGAACCGGTGTGAAACGAAAACCCTTCATTTGTTGAGAAAATCACCCGGAGTTGAAGTTTTACAGATCACCGGTTTTAAACATTTTACCTTCCCAATGCATATGGACATAAAGCCTTATGACAACAACGACGTCAGGATGGCTCTGAAATTGGCCTGTGACCGTGAACAGATGGTAGATAAAATATTGCGCGGCTGCGGCACTGTCGGTAATGATCATCCTATAGCGCCAATAATGCGGTTTCATGCTTCCAAACTGCCACAAAGAAAGTTCGATCCTGATAAGGCCAAATACCATATAAAGAAAGCCGGCTACCAGGGGCACACTTTCAACCTGCATACTTCAAACGGGGCTTTCGACGGGGCTGTTGACGCGGCTGTTATTTATAAGGAAGGTGCAGCCAAGGCCGGCATCAATATTGAGGTGGTGCGGGAACCGGCAGACGGTTACTGGAGCAACGTCTGGCTGAAAAAACCCTGGTGCGCATGCTACTGGAGCGGCCGTGCCACAGAAGACTGGATGTTCTCTACATCCTACTCGGGCGATTCCAAATGGAACGATTCCCACTTTCATCACAAGCGCTTTAATGAACTGTTATTAGCGGCACGCGCGGAGCTTAATGAAGACAAACGACGCGAGATGTACTTTGAATGCCAGCAAATCGTAGGAGATGAAGGCGGTGTCGTTGTCCCGATGTTTGCGGATCAGCTTATAGCCGTAACTAATAAATTGGGACACCCAAAGAAAGTTGCCGGAAACTGGGAGATGGACGGTTCTCGTATGGCAGAACGTTGGTGGTTCGCTTAATTAGTGCCTGAACGAAAAGCACCAGATTTCCTCACAAATCCCCCTTTTGTAAAGGGGGATTTCAAAAGGGAGGAGATTTTTTGGGAAGTATTTTCAAATAGAAAGTAAAATGAATTAATAGGGCAGAAGCGATTGGTTCCGGGCTTGACGTTTTTAACTGTTCAAATATTAACGGGCTGTTGCCCAAATCCCTTTTCGCTTTGTCTAAATCGTTTTTTGATAAATCTAAGGCTTGCTCCAGGTGCTTTCAAAACTCGCCTTTCGGGCTCAAACAGTTGAAAGCACTGATCTTCCGCTTCGCCAAGATTTATTTGCAAAAAAGCGCTTTAATGACCACTCAAAGGGATTTGGGCAACAGCCCGTTAAATAATGAGTAATTATGCGGAATCAAAAAGAGCGAAACTAATGAAAGAACTATGTTTAGTAGAGAAAAATCCTGACAGTCTTGTCGCGCTGGTACCAGAGCTTTGTTCCGGGAAGAAATCACCCCTTGATTACTTGAAACACATGGAACATCTGTTTGACGAGCGTGAGCCGCATATCATGGCGTTTTGCCCGGAATCTCAAAATCGCTTTGAAAGACTCCGAAACGATTTGGACAATTTGATCAAATTTTACCCGGATCCATTGTCACGTCCCCCTTTATTTGGAATCCCTGTTGGGATTAAAGACATTTTTCATGTCGATGGCTTTCCCACCCGGGCCGGCAGTAGACTTCCACCGGCGGTTATCGGAGGTCCGGAGGCCGCCGTTGTAACAAAACTAAAAAGATCCGGTGCCCTCATCATGGGAATGACGGTACCGGTAGAATTTTCGAACTATTCACCCGGACCGACACGCAACCCGTATAACCTGGAGCACACTCCGGGTGGTTCCAGCAGTGGTTCTGCAGCCGCGGTGGCGGCAGGACTTTGTCCGCTATCGCTTGGAACACAAACGGTCGGATCGGTAATTCGCCCAGCTGCTTTTTGCGGAATTGTTGGTGTCAAACCAACCTTTGGCCGCATACCCATGGATGGCATCATCCCACTGGCTCCTTCTCTGGATCACGTGGGATTTTTTACCTCCGATATTGAGGGTGCGATGTTGGCGGCATCGATTCTTATCGAAAACTGGAAACCCACTTCAGGACATGAGACCCTGATTTGCGGAATCCCCGAAGGTCCATACCTGGAAAGGGCCGATGAAGAAGCACGTAATCAATTCAAACAGACCTGTGACTTTCTTGGAGAAGTGGGTGTTCAATTAAAATACATAAAAATGTTTGAAAATTTTGAAGAAATAATAGAATATGGCGATAAATTATGTGAAGCCGAATTTGCCATTGTTCACCACGATTGGTTTCGAAAATATTCTGACCTTTACAGCGAGGGCAATCGTCAGGCCATCTTAAGGGGACAAAAGGTGGCTTCGGATACACTTGAAAAATGTCGCGCCCATCGCGAAACTCTCAGAAATGAATTGATAGATATTATGGTACAGCATAACCTTTCAGCTTTTCTTGCACCGGCGGCCCCGGGTCCGGCACCAAAAGGCATTGATACGGTAGGAGACTGGGTTATGAACCAGCCTTGGAGTCATACTGGATTGCCCGTGGTCACAGTACCTTCCGGGGTCTCAAAAGAAGGGCTGCCATTAGGATTGCAGATAATTGGAGGTTGGATGGATGATGAAAGATTGCTGAATTTAGCTAAACACCTGGCCGAGTTACAGGATTCACAGCTATAACTCTGATAAATAAGCAACTTCTCTTTTACCCTTTTCTTCATCAACGAAATAGAAAAGAATCGCTCCCACCAAAAAGAGTATTAAAAGAGATCCAATACCCCAGCGTGAAGCCAATTGTCCAATACTTGTAATTTGTTCAGGGGTTGGTGATACCGGCATCAAAATCCTTTTGACAATTAGTCCAACAATACCCATCAAAGCGGGGCCGATAATGGCTGCAAACTTGCCCAGCATATTATAGAATCCGTAGTATTCACCAGATTGATCAATAGGAATCAATCGAGAATAGTAAGAGCGACTGAGGGCCTGAATACCGCCCTGGACTAATCCGACGATAATGGCCAGAATATAGAACTCCTGCTTGTTGGTCATCATTATTCCCCATATGGTGACGAACATGTAAATACTAATAGCCAGGTAAATGGATTTGCGTACACCCCACTGTTGCCCCAATTTCCCGAATACCAGAGCAGCAGGAAACCCCACAAATTGAGTGATTAGAAGGGCTACAATTAAATCATTTGAATCAAATCCAAGTGACATGCCATAGTCGACGGCCATTCGAATAATTGTATCAACACCGTCGATATAAAAAAAGTATGCGAGCAGAAACAAAAAGACAGTTTTTAAATAGCGAATCTTTCTAAATGTTCCGATGAATTGCCTAAAACCATCCTTTATGATTTTTCCAATTTTACGTGATGAATCGGTTGATTTCTCTTCCGGCACCCATAGTATCGCAAATATTGTAAATAAACCCCACCAAATGGCGACTGAAATAAAAGCAAATCTGACGGCAGCAGCGGCATCAGCCAATCCAAATTTTTCCGGCATCAATGTCATCAAGACATTAACAAGAAACAGTAATCCACCGCCCAGGTATCCCATGGCAAAGCCAAAGCTTGACACATAGTCAATCCTGTCTTCGCTCGCCACACTTGGTAGTAAAGAGTCATAAAATATATTTGCACCGGAAAATCCGATAATCCCCATGGCATATATAAAAATGGCCCAGACCCATTCCCCTTTCTGAACCAGAAAGAGACCGGCTGTCATTAGTACGCCAAGATACGCGAAAAAGATCATAAATTTTTTCTTAGCTGAACCTTTATCGGCAATCGCACCCAGAATAGGTGCCATTAAAGCCACAAACAAACTTGAGATTGAATTGCCCAGCCCAAGCTGAGCAGTACTCATATTGACATCAGCACCATAGCTCCAATACTGTTTGAAAAAAATCGGGAAAAATCCAGCCATAACCGAAGTCGCAAAAGCAGAATTTGCCCAGTCATACATCGCCCATCCCCAGACGGCTTTCTTGTCTTTATTCATCATATTTTAGCTGGTCCTTTTTGTAATGGTTAAGCCAAGTTTCGCATCCTATATTTACTTCTAACAAATAAAAACATCAACAGGAACTTTACTTATCAAGCTGGATCCTGTTTCTGTAACCAAAACAACACTTTCAATCCCTGCAGCAAATTCGCCTTCAAAGACCATCTTAGGTTCCAAGGCAAATGTCATTCCCTTCTCCAGTCTATCTTTCCTTCCCTTCGCAATTATGGGGCGTTCAATCAACTCAAGCCCGATACCATGGCCGATAAAACTAACCTTATATCCCGGAGGACCGAGATATTCCTTTGCATAACCCAAAGATTCTGCAATTGAGACTGAGTGCTGAAAAAGTTCATCAACCGAGACCCCGGGTTTAACTTTTCCCAGAACAGAATTATGTATCTCAATAGATGCCTGGCAGGCTTTCATGGCATAGTCCGGCATTGCACCTATAGCAAACATCCGTGTCTCATCCATATGAAAACCATTGAGTACAGAGCCCAAATCGATCATAATGGGTTCATTTTCAGCAAGGAGTTTATACCCGCCGCCGCATGGAAAAGCAGCTGAAGTTCCTTCACCACTTGCTGGTGATTCAAGAAGTCCCACCATACCTCCGTTTTTTCCACTCAATATATGCCATGGATAGCCTTCGGTCTGATAGTCCCTCACCCGAAGCTTGGCTCCGTGTCCCAGCTTTCTGGCAAAGGTCTCAAACATCCCGGCAAACTCCATTTCCGAGAGGCCCGGACGAATCGCCTTTTTCATGTATGAAAAGGTTTTCTGTGTCATTTCGGCCGTCCTTTTCATTTGCTCAATTTCCCAGTCTGATTTAATCATTCGAACATTTAATATAAGAGGGGAACCATCCGTGAACTCGCGGATATTAAAGAGGCTGCGGTATAAATTAAAATCCTTTACAGGCAACACATCAAATTCAAAACCCAATTTATCGGGCAAACAGCCGTAAAAATCAACGATTAGACCTGGTATCTCCTTTATGGATTTAATTTCAATAATATTATTTATTGAAGACTCTTTTATAGCCCTTGGTATATATCTTTTTATAAAGAGAAGCGGTTCTCCTTCATCGGGTATGAAGAGAAAGCCATTTTGGGCCGTGCCTGAAAAATAGAAGAGATCAACACGCTGGATAATGAAAAGTCCGTCAATTTCATTCTTTTTCAATTCTTTTTGTATTTGTAATTGGCGTTTCTTTATCTCATCGGGTGGGACTTTGAATTCATTCATAATTGTTTAATCGGTTTATTCATTCAATTTCAGATCTCGTTAAGTCGTCGACTCAACCACTTAACCACTCAACTATTGGACGATGTCTGAATTTATATTTGAAGTTCTCAGTTATGATTTGTTGATCTTTTCGCTTATTATTTTTGCTTGCTCTATTAACTTGGGAAATGTGTCTTGAACCATAGAACCGATCTCCGGCAATAATTCATTTGAGAACTTAAAACATCCTGCAAATACACTTAGTGTTGGTACGAAAGCAGCAGCAAAAGCCGTGATCCAGCTATCGAATTCATATATAGATTGTACGTAAACTGCTACTACTGCCGTCATGGGCAATCCCCAAAAGAAGATCTTACCGAACAAGCCTCGTGAATGATAAAAAAAACGTGCAACGTAGAACACCTGCCCAATAGCGCTGATCAACAAGCAAATTATAAAGGCGGTTATTGTAAGCTCGACGGAGAAGTACACGACATCTCTTTCCAAAAGGTCAATGATGATTTGAGCTGTTTCCCCGGACGATAAAAAGAATTGTTTGCCCATGGGTGTTGAAATATATATACCCCATAACATTTTACTTAAATACAAAAGCACTATATATATTATTGCCGTGATGATTAATAGTAAAATGGCTGTTAGTATTGCATTCAGTAATTTATATAAATAGTTAACGACAGGATGACGATGGGTTAGGTGATTTTTAAGCATTTATCCCCCTATTTTTAGCAAAATTCTATGTATAAGATGAGAATTTTTGAGATCTTTGAAATGCATTCCCTTTTGCCGGACCCTGTTAATTAATAAACTATCATTGATGGTTTCGTAAAAAATGCAATTTGCTCGCTCTGTGACCATTTTTGCTTTTATTTAATCGAGAAATTTTTGTGGAAGATGCCACTTTGCATTTAACCCCTTTCCAGAAAGAACCATTAAGGTTGATGTTCCATGCGATAAGATTTTGCCTTGTTCATTTCTTATTTCTGCTTCTGCGTACCCAAGTGTTTTGCCGAGCTTAATTTGGCGCCCTTTTACAATGAATTTGCCTGATGCTGCAGGCTCCAGATAATTAAGCTTGAGATCAATAGTGGTCATACCTGCATTTTGGTCTTCTATATTACAGTAAACAGCCCAAAACGCCGCTGCATCAATTATAGAAGAAAACACCCCTCCATGAACGAAACCAAAAGGTTGCAAATGCTTATTTTCAATATCAATTTCGAAAACCGAATATCCACTACCAATATCACATATTTTCATGGAAATTAAAGAAAAATATGGTGAGTCATTCACGATGTGCTTAACCCTTTCAATATAGTCCGGATTTAGTCTTTTCATATGCCTCCATTAGTTATACCCCAATTGAGCAAAAATGCTCAATCGGGTGTTATTCGTTATTTGAAAATGTATTTGTCACGGTTTTATATATCTATCAGCAATTAGATATAAAACCGATCAATGATAATCCGCAAACAAATAACCATTAACGATTAACGGATAACGCCTAATCGAGTTTTGACTCGATTAGGGTTACATTATTATCCTAAAAAATTTTAAACTATCTCTAAGAAAAAAAATGGCGAATAAAATCAATATTATTCCTAAAAAATTGATTGTGTAAACATAATTATTACTTTTTAAAAAGAAGCGTGATTTTCCGATAACAACAGCCACAAACACTTTTGAACCAACAAGGAGTAAATAAAAAAATAGAATAAAAATTGATGCCGAAAAGATACTATGATTAAGGGCTTTTATTACTATAGGCGCGCCGATTGTAACCCAGAACATATAAGGGTTCGGATTTAAAAAATTTGTGATAACTCCCTTTTTAATTGATTGCGGTTTTACATCCTTAACATTAATATCTGCGCCTTTGAAAGATATACTTTCATAGCCCAGATAAATAAGAAATGCACCTCCAAACAAAGAAATTACGCCTAATACCGGCAGCATGTCTGATAAACGAGAGAGGATAAATATGGTTGCAAATACGATTGGTAGGTCTGTTAAAAGAGGTGCAATTGAAATCTTAATGCCTTCCTGTATACCGTGTTTTAGAGTTTCGGAAACCACCAAGGTCAACAGAGGCCCAGGTGTTAGACCCCCGCTAAGACCAAAAACAATTCCCGAAAACAAGAAGGTAATTTCTGATGTCATTTTATACCGGTTGTCATAAATATGTTCCGATTGACCAGCATCTGAACTTCCGAGCTCATCGTGGGTACAATTTGAAGCGTTCTACGGCTCGCTGCGCTAAAATTAAAGAACTCGACCTCACTACGCTCGGGACTCAAACAGCTTCAATTTTTACGCTCCGCTTCGCCTATAACGCTTAATCAAATGTCCCCAAATTGATTAGCTCGGAAGCTCAGATGCTACATACATTCTTTAAAACGGAACGTTATTTTGACAAACACTATAAAAGAATATTGGATGTCCCTATTTCACGGATCTCAAAGGCTTATGCGGTTTCTTTCACTTGTCCGGAAACGAGTTAAAAGATCGGCTCAGGGCTAAATTTGAATAATTTTTTGCAAAGGTCTCATCATCTTCATCTTGCTAATCCTGTCCAATAGTAATAAAATGTTGATTTTATATTGATGATCAGATAAAAAAGCCCCCACCGAAATGGAAGAAGCCTTATAAATGGGATTCAGTGGAGGCTGTGAGTAAGGAAAACTGGTAACAGCACTCCTTCAACTCAAAGAGATCCATATCAATAAAAAACATTCAGGTCAATCTAAAACCCTTAATAATGATGTTCAATTGCGATTTTGCAAAGGTCTCACTTTTACATTATATCCTAACAGAATTTGGTGCATGATGCGCAGTTTCCCAGGAAGTGTGAATATAAGAAAATATTTTTTTTTACTATTTTTCATTTTTGCTATTGGACTCTTTCTTTACTTTCCTGCTTTTTCGATAGCCAAAGAGCCTGCAAACTCATATATTGCAATGTCAGACGGACTTTCCAGCAAGAGTCAGTCGGCTCATGAGCCTTTAAATGAAGATAGTGGGTCTGCCGAAATCTTAACCCTTGAGCGTACTATCGAAAGTGCAATAAAAGCCAATATCAGGCTAAAGGCATCCAAAGAAGGAACAAAGGCCTCATTTTTTGCAAAAAAAAATCAACGTACATATTTTTTTCCAACTCTTAATTCAACCTATCAATATAAATATAACGACGAAGAAAATAAGCATCCACTTTTTGGTGTAATAAACCCCCAAGATGAATATACATTTGCTGTTTCATTCACTCAGCCTATTTTTGTAGGTTTTTCACTTCTTAACCGGTTTAAGATCGCAGAACTCGGTCTTGATGTTGCGAAAATCAATGAAAAACTTATACGGCAAGAGATTATTTTTGAAGCAAAAAAAGCTTTTTTTTCACTTTTAAAGGCTCAAAAACTTCTGACAATTTCCAAGGAAACAGTTAAACAACTTGAAGCACACAAAGATGTAGCAAACAATTTTTACGAGGTTGGCATGACCCCGTTAAATGATTTGCTTAAAGCACAGGTTGAGCTGGCAAATGCAAGACAGAATTATATTGTAGCCCAAAATAATTTAGATATTACCAAATCGAATTTTAATACTATCCTTCGCCGACCTATTAATTCACCTGTTGAAATTAAGGACGTTCTTGACTATTCACCGTTTGAAAAGGAGATCAACTACTGCCTGGATGTGGCTGAGAAAAATCGCCTTGAAATTAAAATTATCGATCTAGAAGTTGAAATTGCAGAAAAGCAATTAGATATTGAACAAAAAGATTATTATCCATCGATAAGTCTTACAGGTAACTATTACCGGCTTGGAACCGAATGGGATGTGAACGGTGGAGAGGGTATAAGTGACGAGGAAGGCTGGAATATTACAGCTGTAGCATCATGGAATTTTTGGGAGTGGGGAAAAACCAGATATGGCGTTAAAGAAAAATTGAGCCGTCTTTCTCATATACGTTACAAGAGAGCTGAAATTCATGACAATATTAGTCTCGAAGTGAAACAGGCTTACCTTAAAACCAAAGAAGCTGAGAAAAAAATCGCTACGGTAGAAAAAGCCATTGAGCAAGCAAAGGAAAACTTCAGGATAAATAAAGAGCGTTATAAAGAACAGGTGGCAACATCGACTGATGTATTGGATGCACAAACGTTGCTTTCCAGAACCACGACAAATTATTATAATGCATTGTATGATTATAAGATTGCAAAGGCTTCTCTATACAGGGCTACGGGTCAGGAAGTTTTGAAATGATCGACGCGAAAAGCAAAAACTTAATTATTCGGATGTTTCATGTTCATAAGAATTACGGATCAAAAAATGCAATAATTGATATAACTCTTGATATTCCGCAAAACGAATTTCTTTTTATAAGTGGTCCAAGCGGAGCAGGTAAAAGCACCTTGCTGAAACTTCTTTATCTTGGAGAATCCGTTTCTAAGGGACAGGTACTGATAGACGGTATGAATCTGTCAAGGATTTCTCGGAAACGGATACCTTTTTTAAGACGGAAGTTTGGGATAATATTCCAGGATTATAAACTGATTCCCTCAAAGACCGTATTTGAAAATGTTGCACTTGTTCTTGAGGCGAAAGGTATCAAAAAGCGTTTAACCCAAAAGAAGGTAAGAAGTATCCTAAGGGTAGTTGGAATGGAGGACAGACCAGATTCTTTCCCTCCTATCCTGTCGGGTGGCGAACAGCAAAGAGTTGCCATTGCGAGAGCCATTGCAGGTGATCCCAAAATTATTCTAGCTGACGAGCCAACCGGCAGCCTTGACTCCGAGTCGGCCGATATTATACTTGATCTTCTTAAAAGGTTTCATAAACGTGGCGCAACTGTTATCATCGCAACTCATAGCAAGGAACTGATTCATAAAACCGGTGGTCGATTAATTTACCTTAAAAAAGGACGACTTATAAAAGATACTTGATGGCCCTAAAACTTACAAACCAGTACCAAAAAAAAATTATCACGAAAGATAGTATTTTATTTCGAGCTTTAGTGATCATTTTTTATATTTATACCGGTTGTCATAAATATGTTACGGTTGACCAGCGTCTGAACTTCCGAGCTAATCGTGGGTACAATTTGAAGCGTTCTAA
>CAZQOH010000042.1:0-11591 GCA_964594355.1 uncultured Desulfobacterales bacterium | reverse complement strand
CGCTTCAAATTGTACCCACGATGAGCTCGGAAGTTCAGACGCTGGTCAATCGGTATATATTTATGACAACCGGTATAGTATAAAAATGGATAAGATAAGGCAAATTCAATGCTAAATGATCGCAGCAGGATACTTGTTGATAGTATTAAGAGATTGCTGAGACGGGGAGCAATTAGCCATCTTCGCAAAATTGTGAACAAGGCACATGCGGCTGATTTATCCGTAGTATTCCGTTTTTTATCGTTGTCTGAACAGTATAAACTCTTTGAAATGATAACGGAGCCTGAACAAAAGGGTATCCTATTAAGCGGGCTTGATGAAGATATTTTACTGGATCTCATTGAAAGAATTGAGTTGGATGACATTGTAGAAATTCTGGAACACATGCCTAATGATGATGTTGCAGACCTGCTTGGCCGACTGTCTGAAGAACAGTCAAATACCATTCTTGAAAGGATGAAAAAGGAGGATTCCGAAGATGTTGAGGATCTTCTTCGCTATGAAGATGATACTGCCGGCGGAATCATGGTTACGGATTTTATCGCTTTAAGAGAAGATACCACAGCTAGAGAAGCTATCGAGTCGCTGCAAAAAGAGTATGTGGATGTGGAAATGCCCTTTTATCTTTATGCGGTAGATGAATATGGCAGGCTGGTTGGCGTCAGTTCGCTTAGACAGCTTGTGGTTGTTAAGCCAGACACCCCCCTTAATGATTTCATGACAACAGACGTATTTTTTGTACAGACCAATATGGATCAGGAAGAGGTGGCAAAAATTGTAGCCCGGTATGATATTCTGGCCGTGCCGGTAGTGGATGAAACACATCAACTGGTGGGTATCATTACCGTGGATGACGTTATTGATATTTTCAGACAAGAGGCTACGGAAGATATATTGAAAATGGCGGGGGTCGGCGAAGAATTTGTAGAAACAAAATCTATTTTAAAAAGTACAAGGATACGACTTCCGTGGCTTTTTGCAAGCTGTATCGGCGGAATAGTTGCATTTTTTATTATTGGTCATTTTGAGGGTAGTTTGAGCAAGCTTGCATATCTTGCGGCGTTTATACCGGTTATCATGGGTATGGGGGGCAATATCGGCACCCAGTCCTCCACAATTGTTGTGAGGGGGCTTGCTACCGGACGTTTGCATATTAGTGATATCTGGCAAGTTGTTTCTAAAGAGCTTGCAATAGGCCTTATTTTAGGTCTGGTTTATGGATCTCTCATTGGCTTTGTGGCCCAGTTTCAATATAGCATGGGGATGCTTGCCGTGTCCGTAGGGCTTGCCGTACTCAGCTCCATGTCTATTGCTGCTCTGGTAGGCTCCTTGGTTCCGATGGCCTTCGCCAGAATAAATATCGACCCTGCCGTAGCTACAGGTCCGTTTGTAACTACAGCCATCGACATCATTAGTGTTTATTTCTATTTTACGATTGCTACAACCTTCCTTGGTATATGAACATATGACAAGCTTTTCCTCGCCTGCCATCATGCTACGCCGCATTGAATACAACGACTATGATCTTATCATTTCATTTTTTACATTAAATAAAGGAAAGATATCCGTAATCGCTAAATCTGCAAAAAAAAGCACCAAACGATTTTCAGGCATTCTTGAACTCTTCTCCGTTTTAGAAGTAATATACACAACCGGCCGAGGTAAAGGACTCCCTATTTTAAAGGAAGCAGCATTAAAACAGCCTTTTTCAAAGATCAGGACCGATATAAAAAAGACGGCTTATGCCAGCTACTGGGCCGAATTAATTAATGAATGGATGGAAGAAGGCGAAAAACAAGTCCAACTTTATAACCTCTTTCACCACGTCCTGGAAGAGCTCAATATTGGCTATGTATCAGGAGAGGCCTTAAGTATTCTATTTCAGATAAGATTTATGATGATGTCAGGATTACGTCCGAATTTAATTCATTGCAGTATATGCAGGATTGAAATTGAGGATGTGAAAAAAAGCAGGATCATGTTTGATCTTGCAAAGGGCGGACTTGTGTGCGAAAGGTGTACATCCGGATCTTCAAGGCAAATATATCTTTCAAAAGGGACGATTAGACATCTTCTGTGGATTGAAAAAGAGGACTTAAAAACAGCAAAAAGGATCAGGTTTACACCTCAGGCTATAAAAGAAAGCCTCGAATTCCTGGAGGCGTTTGTTCCATATCATATGGGGAAAAAGCTCCGCAGTCTGACATTTTTACGGCAGATACGGCGCTGATCGATTAACTCTTCTCCAGACGTAGACCCTCTACGAGCCGGAGATCGGTTTGCCCTGATAGGATACAAAAGATAGAATGGAAATAAAACACGCAACACAAAATTTGGAAAAAATTCTCAAATCAAAAAATATTGAAGCATCGGCCCCTTGCAGAATAGATATGGGCGGCACCCTGGATATCAATACTTTTTACTATCCACTCCGGCATCTTGCACCCTGTACTTTTAACATTGCAATAGACTTAAGGACGATGGTAAGACTTTTTCCCTATCATAAAGATCGGGTAAAAGTTACTTCAAAGGGGTTTGAAAGCGCAGAATATCCACTTGATAAAGCTCCTTTTAACCATCCACTTGGACTTATGTTTGCAATCGCAGCTTATTTCGGCGCTGGTGGAGTTCATATTGACATTGACTCTTCATCTCCGCCCCGCAGTGCTTTGGGTGGTTCTTCTGCGGCGGCAGTGGCCCTCATAGCCGCCTTTTCTACTGTTTTAGCGAAAGAAAATATCAAGCCCCTGCAAAGGAAAAATATTGCACTGCTTGCATATGCTCTTGAAGGGAGCGTGGCAGGTGTGCCGTGCGGTATTCAGGACCAGCTTGCTGCTGCTTATGGGGGTGTTAATGCATGGTATTGGAAGGGAGGCACTGAAAAACCTTTTTTTAAAAAAAGGACCATTATAAAAAAATCTTTTCTAAAAAATATGGAACAACACCTTCTTTTAGCCTATTGCGGAGTCCCGCACAAGTCTAAGGATATTAACAACAGATGGGTGCAACAATTTCTGTCGGGAAAATACCGTGAATTATGGACAGAGATCGTTAAATGTACAAAAGAATTTGTTAATGTTCTTGCTGAACGAAACTTTCAGGATGCTTCAGCACTAATGAATAGAGAAACAGCTCTAAGGAGAAGGATGACACCGGCGGTACTTGATGAGATAGGAAAAAAGCTTACCGATTCAGCAATGGAAAATAACTGCGGTGCAAGATTTACAGGTGCCGGTGGTGGTGGTTGCATATGGGCGCTGGGCGAAGCCGTTAATATTGATAAGTTAAAAGTTGAATGGGAAAAAATAGTTTCAAAAAGAAAAAATGCCTGTTTGCTCGATGTAAAGATAGATGGCAAAGGGTTGTTGGTTAATACACTAATTGAGCAAAAACTCAATTAGGTGTTATTCGTCCGAATAACAAATAACAAAATACAAATAATTTTCAATTAAGCGTTATCGCTCAATTGAGGTAATAGATAAAGGAAAGGACAATGTATTTTCAGGAAGTCATACTTTCGTTACAGAAGTTTTGGGCCCGCAGAGGATGCTTGCTTGTACAACCATATGATATGGAAGTTGGTGCCGGAACGTTCCATCCCGCTACAGTTATTAAGGCTCTTGGCCCGGAACCATGGAATGTGGCATATGTTCAGCCCTCAAGACGTCCTACGGACGGCCGCTATGGTGAAAATCCTAATCGGCTGCAGCATTACTACCAATTTCAAGTGCTATTGAAACCTTCTCCGGTTGATGTACAGGAACAGTACCTGCAGAGCTTGAAAGTGCTTGGTGTAGACCCTCTTGATCATGATATAAGGTTTGTTGAAGATGACTGGGAATCTCCAACACTTGGAGCTGCCGGTCTTGGGTGGGAAGTTTGGCTTGACGGCATGGAGATTACCCAATTTACATATTTCCAGATGACCGGAAGCGTTGAGCTAGACCCGATATCTGTTGAACTTACATATGGGCTGGAACGGATTACCATGTATCTGCAAGAAATCGATAATGTATATGATTTAAAATGGAACGAGAGCATAACATATTGGGATGTTCATCACCAGCAGGAAGTAGAACAGTCAATATACAATTTTGAGAAGGCAGATGTTAAAATGTTACTGGAGTTGTTTAATAGATATGAAGGAGAGGCCAATCGAATGATTAAAGAATCATTAGTCATTCCAGCATATGAATATTGTCTAAAATGTTCGCATACATTTAACCTCCTCGACGCTCGAGGTGCCATTAGCGTTACGGAACGGACCGGTTATATTGGACGGGTAAGAAACATTGCCAGGGCCTGTGCAAAAGAATATTTAAAGCAAAGGGAAGCCATGGGATTTCCGTTGATGAAAAAGGAGAAATAGAAGTGGATATGAGCAGTTTGTTGATTGAGATAAGGACAGAGGAGATTCCGGCCGGTTATATAGGACCTGCCTTAAAGGCTTTGTCATCAAACCTATTACAAAAATTATCGAAGGCCCGTATTGGTCACGGCGATGCTAAAACTTTTGGCACTCCAAGAAGGCTTGCAGTGGAAGTTGAAAATGTTGCCGCCAAACAAAAGCCCTTGGCAACCGAGCTTATTGGTCCCCCTGAAAGGGTTGGATTTAATGATCAGGGCGATCCTACCGTAGCAGCAAAGAAGTTTGCAGAAAAGGCGGGCGTTTCCGTAAACAATCTGGAAATCAAGGTGACAAAAAAGGGGCCGTATTTGTGTGCAATAAAAGCAGAAAGAGGACTTGCAACAAGAACACTTCTTAAAACCATCCTGCCGGATGTGATTTTGGCAACTCCATTTCCCAAGAAGATGAGATGGGCTGATCATTCCATTGAATTTGCAAGACCGATACGTTCGATCCTGGCCCTTTTAGGAGACAAAATTATCCCATTTGTGATGGCGAATATAAAGAGTGGTAGATATACTTACGGACATAGTTTTATGCACCATGGAAGGATAAAAATATCTGATCCAGACAGTTACATTTCATTATTGCGCGATTCCCACGTATTGGCAGATACCGAAGAACGTAAGAAAGCAATCGAGCGTGAGATCATGAAAGTTGTCGGAGATCTTGGTGGAAGAGTTTTGCCTGATGAAGAGCTTTTAGATATTGTGAACAACATTGTTGAATATCCGGCAGCAGTGGGAGGAAAGTTCGATACTAAATTTCTTGAACTTCCGCGAGAAATACTTATTACCGCGATGCGGGAACACCAAAAGTATTTTGCCGTAATTGATGACCATGACAACCTCATGCCCTGTTTTGTTGCGGTAAACAATACGCTTGCCAGGGATATGACACTGGTTGCAAAAGGACATGAAAGGGTGCTCAGAGCCCGCCTTGAAGATGCACAATTTTTTTACCGGAGCGATTTAGAGGTCTCATTTGATGGTTGGATGGAGAAATTGAAGGGCGTCCTTTTCCAGGCCAATCTTGGTTCTATGTACGAAAAGGTAATGCGGGTTCAGAAGCTCGCCGGATTTCTTGCGGATCTGTATACTTCGTCCTTACTTCCTATTCCGGATCACCAATTAAGGATGTCTGAGCAGGAGCAAAAACAAACAGTTGCACCGGTTCATGATTCAGATCTTAAAAGTCAAATTACAAGAGCAGCCTTTTTGTGTAAGACCGATCTTGTAAGTCAGATTGTTGTAGAATTTCCAAAGCTGCAAGGTGTTATGGGAAGAGTTTATGCTGCTATAAAAGGTGAACCCGATTCGGTGTCAGGTGCAATTGAAGAACATTACCGGCCTACCTATTCAGGCGGACCACTTCCTGAAACAAATACGGGTGCTCTGCTCAGCATCGCTGACAAGATTGATTCTATTTGCGGATGTTTCAGTGTTGGACTTATTCCAACAGGTGCTTCAGATCCATATGCGCTAAGACGTCAGGGTATAGGTATTGTTCAAATCATTCTGGATAAGGGTTTTTTGTTTTCCATAAAGAGAATTATCGAAAAGAGTTTAAATCTTTTTGACCATGGAAATGCTCAAGAGATTAATAGCACAGCCGAAAAAATATATACATTTTTAAAGAACCGAATAGTGCATCTTTTGGCTGAAGAAGGTTATTCAAAAGATGTAATAGCAGCCGTGGTTGATGTTTTCATGGATAAGGTGCCGGAAGTGTGGAACAGAGTAAATGCATTGGAGAAGTTAAAATCCGCGCCTGATTTTGAACCGTTGGCCATTGCTTTCAAGCGTGTTGTTAATATTATTAAAAAGGCCGGCCCTGAAAATATCAAAATAGGTGATGAGGCTGGAAATGTCATGGAAAATTTATTTCAGCATGAATCTGAGTTTTCACTTTTTGCAGCTTATAAAGAAGTTAAAGAAAAGGTGGAGAGACATACTGAGAAGGGATTATTCGACAAGGCGCTTCATGATATTGCCTCTTTGCGAAATCCAGTGGATGCTTTTTTTGACGGAGTAATGGTAATGACTGAAGATAGTAAGATACGCAATAACAGACTCGCATTACTTGGGCATATTGCTTCCCTTTTTGAAAAGTTTGCAGATTTTACTAAAATTTCAACCTAAATTACAGATCTCGTTAAGTCGTCGACCCAACCAATTAACCACTCAACCATTTGACGATTTCTGAATTAACATTCTGCGTTCTGTGGTAAATATTGGAGGTAAAAATGGCGTTTGACTCTGAAAAGGATAAAATTCTAAAGAAATGGAAATGTGATGAAACCGGGCTTATTATTTCAATTAATAAATATGCTGATGGTGAGCCTAAACTTCAGATAGGCCCAAGGATATATATAAAAAAGGACGGTGGAGAATCTCATCGCAAGACAGGTCGTCTTGCAATAGAAGATCTGATGTGGCTTTATGAAATAATTGATGAAGTAAAAGATGAGCTGTCGCGTCTGGTAAGGCCAGAGTAAAAATAACTAAAGAAAACGCAACTGCTCATGTATATTGCCACAAAGGCACTAAGACACTAAGATTATATAAATCAATTTCTTTTTCTTTGTGTCTTTGCGTCTTGGTGGCTAAATGGTTAAAAGAAAACTTATATAACCGGCAACAGACGTGACAATAAATGATGCTATCGTTAAACCTGTAAAAGGGAACAAATTTCCGAGTCTTGGGCCTGTTTCCGTGATGGTGTGCAGCCGGGAGGATCTTCGTCTTCTCTGCAACTTGATGAACATAAGGGAAGATAATTTTAGCAATTTGTTCATGAGCAGGCTATACAAGGCAAGTGACGCCAACGTTGATATATCCATTGCAGGACCTCTAATCGGTGCACCTTATGCGGCCATGCTGCTTGAGACGCTTGTCGCAAGGGGGGCGCAAAAAATAATATTGTTTGGATGGTGCGGCGGGGTTTCGCTTAATGTTAAGATCGGAGATATTATCGTTCCAACAGCTTCAATTATAGATGAAGGAACATCAAAACATTATGGAATCAGGTCTTCCAAGGTTATACCGTCAAAAAATGTCGTGAGAAAGATACAGGGAGAATTAATAAAAGAAAATATAAAATATCATAAAGGCACTATCTGGTCCAACGACGCAATTTTTAGAGAAACCCCAAAAAAGGTAAAAAATTTTCAAAAAAAAGATGTCTTGGCTGTTGATATGGAAATGTCCGCCTTTTTTACCGTGGGAAGATACAGAAGTATTGAAGTTGGTGGAATACTCGTGGTTTCTGATGAATTGGCGACCTTTAAATGGCGGCCTGGATTTAGAGAAAAACGATTCAAGCAAAATCGCAAAGTAGTATGTGAGGCGATACAAAGTTTATGCCGGGTTTTATAGATCCAAAAATAGTTAAAAAGGTTGAGAGATTAAGGAAAGAACTTCATAGACATAATTACCGGTACTATATTCTAGATGATCCGGAGATATCCGATTCTGAATATGACCGGATGATTCAAGAGCTGTTAAAACTTGAATATTCCTATCCAGACCTTTCAAGCCCTGATTCTCCGACTTTGCGGGTAGGGGCATTGCCGCTTGATAAATTTGAGACAGTTACTCATTCCATCCCCATGCTCAGCCTGGATAACGGGTTCAATAATTCTGATATAATTAAATTTGATAATCGAATAAAAAAGAAAATTAATGCAGATGATTTAATTTATACTGCAGAACCGAAGGTTGATGGTATTGCAGTAGAGCTTGTTTATGAAAATGGTATTCTTGTCGTGGCTTCTACCCGCGGAGACGGCATTACCGGAGAGGTAATAACATCGAATGTAAGGACTATACGTTCGGTTCCGCTTTTGCTTCAAGAAGAAAAAGGTCAAAAAATTCCGCCACGTCTGGATGTCAGAGGAGAGGTATTGATTGGAAAGGAAAGGTTTAAACGTTTAAATAATGAACGGATTGACCAGAATATGCCAATATTTGCTAATCCTCGGAATGCTGCGGCCGGTTCTTTAAGGCAACTTGATTCAGGTATTACTGCAAAGCGACCCTTAGAAATATTTTGTTACGGAGTGGGAAATATACAAGATTTTTCTATTGAGTCACATTGGGAGGCCCTTTGTACATTGAAAGATTTTGGGTTTAGAATTAATCCGCTTATCAGACCGTTAATACATATCAATGAGGTTCTTGACTTTTACTGGGAACTCAATGAAATGCGTGAGCAACTTTCATACGATATTGACGGGGTGGTGATAAAGGTGGATAGTCTTTCATATCAGAAAATTCTAGGTGAGACATCTCGAAGTCCCAGATGGGCCGTAGCATATAAGTTCAAAGCTGTACAGGAAACAACTAGAGTGCTTGATATCGAAGTCCAGGTTGGGCGTACCGGAACTCTTACACCTGTTGCCCATCTTGAACCTGTCAATATCGCTGGAGTGATGGTCAGACGTGCTACGCTTCACAATGAAGATGAAATTAAAAGAAAAGATGTCAGGATTGGAGACACAGTTTTGGTCCAGCGGGCAGGAGACGTAATTCCCGAAGTTGTTAAGCCGATTGAGTCAAAACGGTCAGGAACAGAAAGAATTTTTATGATGCCGAAAAATTGTCCTGTCTGTGGATCTTTGGTTGATCGTATAAAAGATGAAGCGGCAACACGCTGTATTAATACAACCTGCCCTGCGCAGGTGAAAGAACGTATTAAACATTTCGCATCTAAGAGAGCGTTTGACATAGACGGCCTGGGAGACAAGCTTGTTGAGCAGTTGGTAGACAAGGATTTATTTAAATCATATGCCGATCTTTATTATTTGGATGAAGAAAAGCTTATAGCCCTTGAACGTATGGGACCCAAATCGGCAAGAAACCTTACAAGCGCTATTGAAACGAGTAAAAAGATCAGTTTTCACCGTTTTCTTTACGCTCTTGGTATTCGACATGTTGGGGAACATGTGGCAAAGATTTTGGCAAATAACTTTGAGAGCTTGGAAAAGCTTAATATGGGAATTTTTGATGATTTGAAATCAATAGAAGGAATAGGCCCTATTGTTGCTGAAAGTGTTATAAATTTTTTTGGGCAGAATGAAAACCGGAAGGTAGTAAAGCGTTTGCTTGATAGCGGGATAGATATTATTCAGGATACTCAGCTGAAAGAGGAACATTTAAAAGGGAAGGTCTTTGTTCTAACCGGCACACTTAAGGGAATGACAAGGAGTGAAGCGAAAGAAATGATTGAAACGGCCGGCGGCAAGGTAACTGGCTCTGTCAGCCGGAATACAGATTATATTGTTGCTGGAACAGCCCCGGGATCCAAGCTTAATAAGGCGATTGATTTGGGCACTGAAATAATTACTGAGGAAACTCTCAAAAAATTGACAATTAAATATTGATCAATTAATCAATCTTCCACTGTTGGGGGTGAATATGAAAAAAAAGGTAAGAGCCCATGTAATAGTCAGCGGCAGAGTTCAGGGTGTTTTTTTTCGAATGGAAACAAAACAGGCTGCAGACAAATATGGTGTTTACGGATGGGTAAGAAATAAACGCGATGGTACTGTTGAAGCTATATTTGAAGGGGATCAAGAAAGTGTAAATTTATCCCTTGAGTGGTGTAAGGAAGGTCCGCAATATTCAAAAGTCACAAATATAGATGTAAAGTGGAATAATTATACAGGCGAGTTTCAAGGATTTGAAATTACATATTGAGACCGCTGAAAAATATCCAATTTAAAGGTAACAACATGCCCCTCCCGCCTAACACCGCT
Source organism: uncultured Desulfobacterales bacterium (assembly GCA_964594355.1). GTDB lineage: Bacteria > Desulfobacterota > Desulfobacteria > Desulfobacterales > JAUVVS01 > JAUVVS01. Next base: position 1,425 of record CAZQOH010000042.1, on the reverse strand, counting down.
TGGCGGGAGGGGCATGCTATGAATTGGAATTTTTACCGGTCCCATTCATCGATTTGTAAAAAAGAGCGATATATTTTCTGACTATATGGAGTCTTTGAGTTTTTTGCCGGCCCTGAATTTTACTACATTACATGCTTTAATCTTAATTGGTGCACCAGTCTGAGGGTTGCGTCCCTTTCGAGCTTTACGACGGACTTTTGAAAAGGTGCCGAATCCGACCAGAGTAACCTTACCAGCTTTTTTCTTTAAGGCCTTTGTAACACTAGTCATGAAGGAGTTTAGCGCAGTTGCGGCCGCAACCTTAGAGATACCAGCATCTTTTGCCATTTTTTCCACTAATTCTGCTTTTGTCATAGTAATTTACCCCCTTTTTTTTGTTAATAATAAACCCTGTTTTCATAATATCTTTATAGCAGGCTATTTTTAATGTCAATAGAATTTAACAATTATTTAAAAAATATTTTAAATCAATGTGTAGTATTAGAGCGTTTACGAATATAATCTTATTAAAGACTTGAATTATCGAAACTTAGTAAACCTGCTCTTAAAAAGAATAACTGCGACCATTAAAAGAGGGCATCCACAAACTGTATCGGATCAAAGTCTTGAAGGTCTTCAATTTTTTCCCCGACTCCGATATATTCTAACGGAATATTAAGATCATTGCAAATACTAATGACAATCCCTCCCTTAGCGGTTCCATCAAGCTTTGTGAGGGCTATACCCGTAACCTCTAGTTCTTCATGAAATAATTTAGCCTGGGATAAAGCATTTTGGCCTGTTGTGGCGTCGAGTACCAGAAGTATTTCGTGTGGAGCGTCTGGGAGCTTTTTTGAAATAGTCCGTTTCATTTTTTTTAATTCTTCCATGAGGTTTACTTTGGTGTGAAGACGTCCAGCAGTATCTATAAAAATAAAATCTGTTCCTCTGGCCAAGGCAGCTTCCAGGGTATCATATACAACTGCAGCCGGATCTGCTTTATCCTTGTGTTTAACGATTTCTGCATTTGCCCTGTCGGCCCATATTGCAAGCTGCTCTACTGCTGCAGCCCGAAAAGTATCAGCAGCGGCAATCAGAACCCTTTTACCTGCAGCAGTTTGTCGTGTTGCAAGTTTTCCGATGGTAGTGGTTTTCCCGACCCCGTTGACACCAATTACCATTATAACATAGGGTGTTGAGGTTATTTTATTTACTACAGCTGTTTGTGTATCAAGAAGTGATAGAATTTCCTCTTTAAGTGCCGCTTTCAGTTGTTCAGCGTTTGCTATTTCCCAGGATTTTCTTGAAATATTATTTATAAGATCTATAGAGGTCTGGACACCAATATCAGAGGTTATCAAAAGCTCTTCAAGTTCCTCCAGTAGTTCGTCGTCTATTTTTCTATTGCCTGCAAATAGTTCATCAATATCCGTTGTAAGAATTTTA
>CAZQOH010000041.1:0-11804 GCA_964594355.1 uncultured Desulfobacterales bacterium | reverse complement strand
CGAAATTCGTATTTCGAGTTTTTGACCGAAAACCTGGGTTTTCGGTCAAGCACTAGATAAGTATTGACATTCATACGTTAATGGGTTAATATTATATTATGTTCTTTAACAATTTGGGGGCGAAACGGCTTCGACGGGGATAAAGAAACTCTGGCTGCATACCGAGCTCCTGCCGGCTCGTAAAAATGGCGGGAACTAAAATAATCGCAGACGATTATAACTACGCTTTAGCCGCTTAAAGGCTAACGTCCTGTCGCATCATTCCTGCTGATCCGGCAAGGGCGACGACTCGCAGGATAGCCGGTCCCGATAGCCTGTTACGGGATTGGTAAAACTTTTACAGGATAGCCTTTTAACTATTCTGCCTGAGGAATACTTAAAAAGGCGAACACTAAAACTCAGGCTGAGTATGGAGATGCCAGTGCGGAATATTTTCGGACGCGGGTTCGACTCCCGCCGCCTCCACCATTATTTAAATTTAATTGTTCTATGATTACAGACAATTGAAAATTACACCAATTCCCTTTTTTCATTTTGGTGTAAAATTGGTGTAAAATTCTCAGATTTTTCATCTTCTATTGAAACTGTAAAACTGTAGAGCGTTTCCTAAATCCTATCAAAATGACAAATCATCAATCAAACCTCTTTCAGATTGATAGATATCCATTTATTTCGCTCTGCCCCACAAATTTTATATTAGCTTATAAATCAACTATATATCTTTCCTTGATCGTTTTGGCATGAATTTTGCTGAATAAATTGATTAGAAACACATATTTATGATTGGAACAATCTTCACCTTGGTAGAAGACAAAACAACATTAAACTATTATAGACAATAACATTTACACATTAATCTGACTAGAACCCACAAACAAACAAGGAGGGAGAGATGAAAAAGATAATAATGTTTTTGTTGGTTGCGGGTCTCGCTTTAACAATCGGGGTCGCCTGTGGCTCAACCACAAGCAGCTCCGATTCTGATGGAACCACAACCAGCTCCGATTCTGACGAAACCACAACCAGCTCTGACGCTACAATATCAATAAAAGGAGCCGTAAACTCAACAAAATCAAGCTTATCTGCAATAAAGCTGGTACCAAGAGTCGTAGTTGAGAATCCCTGCCCATGGAAGATAATGAAGGAAACCCTATAAATTCACCAACTCTTACCCCTTCAACATACGAAATCTCAATCGAACGTTTATCGCTTTTGGATTCTGATGGAACGGCAGTAAATGTTATATACTCGTCCGATGATCCAACGCTTTACGTGTCTGACCTGTCAAACGACCTCGTCTTTGCAGGTGCAACAGAATTTTCAACACCAGGGACCTATTCTGGAATAGAAATCGTCATATTCTACCTAGATCAAGGCCTTAGCATGGTCATTGAATCGGAGAGTGCAACTGAATCCGTTCGCAATACACGCATGATATTCCATGACTACCTTGATGCAGACGACGATCCCATTCTTGATGTAAACGATACCGCCTACCCATACGAAAAGCGAGACTTTTTGGTCACATTGGATGTAGATGGAGAAGATGTATGGCACTGGGTAAATCCAGACGCAGATACCTTTTACCCAATAACAGAAACCAGGCCAGGTATTAACTTTCTCGATCTCTTCGCTGACGAAGCCTTCTGGGATCGAGATGATGTAACAATAAACTCAACAGATACGACGCACACTCAAACAATGGGTTTTTCATTCGACATTGATACAGATGGTGATGGAATAGCCGATGAGTCCCCTACATTTACAATTGAAGAAGGAACGGCATACACACTGACATTAACCTTCACCTTCGATAACAAGTTCACCTATTGGGAAAACATAGGTGGAACCGATGGAGTATTTGAGCTTGGCCTAGATTGTGGTCTACATCCCTTTTTGCCAAACATAATGATGACAATTGAAGAGACAGAGGCAACAACGGATACAACTGACGAGGCTTAATCGCATTAAAGGTTTCTATATACAAGTATAATCTTTAAAATGGGCTAACTCAAAACTCCCCTTGCAAAGGTCTCTCATACTCACTTAGGGAAAACCGCACCCTTATTAGCGCTGGAGACGATTTTTGCATATCTTGCCAGATATCCGGTGGTGATTTTGAGTTTAAACTCAGGCAACTGAGCGATTCTTTTAGTAATCTCTTCCTCAGAAAGTTGAACATTCAATTTTTTGTTGGGAATGTCGATCTCGATTATATCTCCTTCCTGAATTGCCGCTATGGGTCCTCCTACAGCAGCTTCCGGCGACACATGCCCGATGGCGGATCCTCTTGTTGCTCCGGAAAAGCGTCCGTCGGTAATCAAAGCCACGTGCTTGTCCAATCCCATTCCGGCCAGGGCTGAGGTGGGAGACAGCATTTCGCGCATTCCCGGACCGCCACGAGGACCTTCGTAGAGGATAACAATGACTTCTCCTTTTTTTATATTTCCATCCATAATGGCTTGAAAGGCATCGTCTTCGGAATAAAAAACCCGGGCAGGTCCAGAATGTTTAAGCATTTCATCGGCCACGGCGATCTGTTTTACTATAGCACCGTCGGGAGCAATATTCCCTTTCAAAACCGCAAGACCGCCGGTATCGTGGACAGGATTTTCAATAGAACGAATGACCGACGGATCTTTGATTTCGGCCCGGATATCATCCAGCATTTCTCCTAAGAGTTTTCCTGAAACAGTCATGACTTGGTCGTTAATTAGATTCTTTTTCTTTAGTTCGGCTAAGATGGCCGGAACTCCTCCGGCATAATAAAGGTCAATAACATGGTGTGATCCGGCCGGAGCAATGGAAGTCAGGTGGGGCACTTTTCCTGCTAATTGACCAAAGTCTTCCAGTTTTATATCAACATCCGCATAATAAGCCATGGCCGGGATGTGAAGGGCTGAATTAGTCGATCCTCCAAGTGCCATATCCACGGCAATCATGTTATAAAAAGCGTCTTTTGTCATAATATCCCTTGGCTTGATATCTTTTTTTACAAGCTCCACGATACAACAACCGGTTTCCTTGGCAAGTCGAATCCTTTCGGAATAGACTGCAGGTACACTCCCGTTTAAGGGAAGGGCCATTCCGAGTGCCTCACTTAAATTCCCCATGGTGTTGGCAGTAAACATCCCTGCGCAGGAACCGGCTCCGGGACAGGCATAACATTCATATCTTAGGAGTTCTTCCTCAGTTATATCATCGTTTTTAAAACGCCCTACAGCCTCAAAAACCTTGTCCAGACCGGTATCTTTACCTGAGATTCTTCCCGGGAGCATGGGGCCGCCTGAGAGAAAAATTGACGGAATATTTATTCTGGCGGCGGCAATCAACATACCGGGAATGATCTTGTCGCAGGAGGCCGTTAGCACCAGTCCATCGAAGGGGTGGGCTGAGGCCATAATTTCAATGGAATCGGCAATGAGTTCACGACTGGGAAGAGAATATTTCATTCCTTCATGGTTCATGGCGATTCCGTCACAAACCCCTATTGTGTTAAATACCAGCGGGGTTCCACCGGCAGCATAAACCCCAGCTTTTACTGACTCAACCAGTTTATCCAGATGCATATGGCCCGGTATGATTTCGTTAAATGAATTTGCAATTCCGATGATCGGTCTTTCAAGTTCCCAGTCGGTAAGACCGGCTGCCTTTAGCAGCGAACGGTGTGGTGCCCTTTCAACACCCTTGGTCATTAGATCACTTCTTTTATTCATTTTCTCCCCCTGCAGTTGCCTATTATTCGTTTCAGGTTTTTAGTTTATGCGATTAGAAATGCTTATTTAATAATGTCGTTTCTCAAAACGGAGTTTAAATTAATTTGATATTTCTTGATTCTATTCCAGACTGTCACGCGGCACACACCAAGAATACGAGCTGCCTGTGATTGGTTCCCTCTACTCTTGCGCAGTGCTTCAATTAGCGCGTTTTTTTCAGTAGCATCTCCATGGTTGTCCGTTAAAAAATTATTATCACTTAATTCTGCATTGCCGACAATTTGAGGGGGTAATTGGTCCGGCCCAATTAATCCCTCTTCTGCGACAACAAAGGCATACTCAAGGGTGCTCATTAATTCCCTGATATTTCCGGGCCAAGCATATGACAGAAAATAATCCATGGCGGTTTTGGTTAATCCGATTATATTTTTTCCTGTTCTGGAACGAAGGCGATGAATAAATGTATTTACCAAAAGAGGAATGTCCTCGGATCGATTTCTAAGAGGAGGAATATGAATCGGAATGACATTAATTCGGAAAAAAAGGTCTTCACGAAACATTTTTTTAGCAATAAGATCTTCAATGTTTTTATTTGTTGCCGTAATGATTCGTACATCCACAGAAATGGGCTTGTGGTCACCAACGCGTTCAAACTGTTTGGATTCCAAAACACGGAGGAGTTTAACCTGAATAGATAAAGGAATGTCACCAATTTCATCCAAAAAGATATCTCCGCCGTTTGCTGCTTCAAACCTGCCTATGCGATGGCGGTAAGCTCCGGTGAAAGCTCCTTTGATGTGTCCGAAAAGCTCACTTTCCAGTAATGCTTCGTTTAAAGCCGCACAGTTAAGCTGCACAATGGGCCCGTCTTTTCGTTGACCAAGATGGTGTATGGCATGTGCCACTAGTTCTTTGCCCGTCCCACTTTCGCCGTATATAATAACCGGTGCATCACTTTGGGCAGCTTTTGTAATGACCTCTATAACTTTCTGAATTACCGAAGATTTACCGATAATACCGTAAAATCCCTCTTCCGTATCCATTTTAGAAAATAGCTGAGTAATTTCCTTGTCCAACCGGTCCAATTGCGTGAGATCAGTAAGAGTTTCCACCGATCCTATTGGTAAACCTTCCTCATCTTTCAAAACAGCGGCGTTTTTTATTGCCGGTAAATAGGAGCCGTCCTTTTTCACGATGTGACAGCGGCACTTAATATTACGGCCCTTTTTAAATAATTTACACCATGCAGTTTCATCTTTTGTCAAAGCCCTTTCACAGGCGTCACAGTCAAGTAAGGTGCAAGGTCTTCCAACAACTTCATCAGAGGTATATCCCGTAAGCCGTTCAAAGGATTGGTTAACCATGATTATGGTTCCAGTCGGTTCGATCAACATTAAACCTTCATTCATTGTATTGACAATCTGTTTCCAGTATCGATTAATCTCCTGATCTTTCATATTAGTAATGATCTCCCCCCTCTTTTGTTAAGGACAGGTAAATTGTTTAATCAAGTGTTTAAATACCATTAAACACTTTAACATATCAAGAGAAAAGTAATTTGTATATTTTTGTATAAAAACAATATATTGGCTGAAAATAGAGGATTGTTTTCAATCTGGTACAATTGTTGCATTTTAATGGTTTTCTTTAAAATGCCTTGATGAAATTTTTACAGGGATTGGAGATGTTTACAAAAAAGGGGATAGATTTAAGAGGCGTTGTATCGCCTGTCTGTTTGCTCAAATGTAAAAGTATGCTGGCCAAAATCAACGGCGGGGATGTTTTGGAGGTAATACTGCAAGATCCAGAGGTCGTCGAGGAGCTTGTTAAAATTGTAGAGCGCTCTGAAGATAAGATTATTGATCAACAAAAGGAAGAGGACTACTATCGAATTAATATCCAGAAAGGATAAACAGGTATAATCTTGTAATAAAATTAGGGAGATTGACATGGAAATCAATAGAAGGCACTTTCTTAAGTTATCAGGAGCCCTTGCCGCTGCGCCACTGATAAGTAAGAGTCGAAATGCTGAAGCCGACAATGTATCTGAAAAATATTCAGAGGCTTACGGCTGCCTGGTGGATACAACACTGTGTGTCGGGTGCCGGAAGTGTGAAGAGGCCTGCAATGAAAGGCATGGTCTTCCTAAACCGAAAGAATCCTACGATGAGATGACCGTTCTTGAAAATGAACGCCGTATGGATGAGACATCTTACACAGTCGTTAATAAATATTACCCGAAAAACATCGGCACACTCACCTGGCGCACCCGGCCGACTTTTGTTAAATTCCAGTGCATGCACTGCAATGATCCTTCCTGTGTTTCTGCCTGTATCGTAGGCGCACTCACCAAACAGCCGAATGGCGCTGTAATTTATGATGCGAAAAAATGTATCGGCTGTCGCTATTGCATGGTGGCATGCCCCTTCCAGGTTCCGGCTTATGAATTTAATAACGCTTTTACACCGCAAGTGAGAAAATGCACCTTCTGCTTTAAATATGTAAAAGACGGAGGTCTTCCTGCCTGTGCGCAGATCTGTCCGAGAGAAGCAATTACTTTTGGGAAAAAAGCGGATCTTATGAGACTGGCTCGCTGGAAAATGAGAAATAACCCGGGAAAATATGTCGATCATATATATGGAGAACATGAAGTCGGAGGGACCTCGTGGTTGTATCTTGCTTCAGAACCGTTTGAAACCATCGGTTTCCCGAAATTAGGCGCCGAAGCCCCTCCGAGACTGACCGAAGCGATTCAGCATGGTCTGTTTCAATACCTGGCTGCGCCTATAGGCCTGTACCTGGTCCTTGGAGGCATTATGTGGGTGACAGGATTTTATGGTAAAAAACATAGTTTTGGCGAAGAAGATAAATCTAAAAAAGGAGACATTACATGAATATCCATGAAGAAGCCGCGCCTGTAGAAGAAAAGTTTCTCTCTCCCGGTGTTATGGTGATGCTGGGTTTCATGGCTGTTGGATTTGCCTTTATTGCTGTGCGTTTTATCTTCGGTATCGGCAAGGTGGCAAATCTAAACAATCAGTTTCCCTGGGGTCTATGGGCAAGCATTGATATTGCCTCGGGAGTGGCCCTGGCGGCAGGGGGCTTTACTACAGGAGCCATTGCCTATATATTTAATCGACACCAATACCATGCTGTGATCCGGCCTGCCCTTCTTACAGCCATGCTGGGATACACCTTTGTAGTACTGGGGCTTTTAGTCGATATAGGCCGATATTGGAATATTTATAGTCCGTTGTTTAATTGGAACGGAAATTCAGTCCTTTTCGAAGTGGCCATATGCGTGATGATCTATTCAAACGTTCTTTATATCGAATTCATCCCCATTTGGGTTGAGCGTTTCAAAGGCAAAGTGAATCTTCCCGGCATAATGTCCGGGTTAAATAATATCATTGAAAAAATACTCGATATCGCCGATGGAATTCTTGGTAAGGTTATGTTTCTTTTTATCATTGCCGGCGTTGTTCTTTCGTGCATGCATCAGTCCGGCCTTGGGTCACTTATGTTAATCGCCAAGTATAAGATCCATCCTTTATGGTACACCCCAATACTACCTCTTCTATTTCTCCTTTCCGCTCTTGCAGGTGGCTACCCTATCGTGACTTTTGAATCGATAATAGTGTCCAAGTCTTTTAATCGCAGGCCGGAGATGGAAGTACTCACACCTTTGGCTAAATACATGCCTGTTATGATGGGACTCTATTTAGCGTTCAAATTGGGGGATATGATTGTCCGGGGCACTTACATCTATTTATTTGACGGCACTTATCAAACCAATGCCTTTGTGGTGGAAGTTCTTTTCGGTGTGATCCTTCCATTTACACTTCTTCTGTTTAAAAAAGTAAGGCATTCCCCTGGATGGCTCTTTTTTGCATCGACACTTTATGTATTGGGCATTCTTATGAACCGGATAAACGTCTTTATAGTGGCTTATACACCTCCGTATAAAATCGTATCCTATTTCCCCGCGCTCGGAGAGATATTTATCACTGTAGGCCTTATTGCCGGTCTCATGTTTCTATACAGGGTTTTTGTATTTATCTTTCCGGTACTTGGCGCTCGCCCAAAAGAAATGGCACCCATGGTTCTGGTATTCTTGTTCCTTTCGATAACCATGTGGCCGTTTTCTCAAGCTCAGGGATCAGAAAATTATTCTATGATAAAAAAACCGTTGCTACTTGAAGAGAATGTCATCCCTTCCATTGCGGATGCACCTAAGCTCACAATACTCAGTAGTCCTGTTATCAATCAGTATAGTGACAAGTATGAATCCGTGCGCTTCATGCACAGCAAGCACGCCAATGTGCTCAAAGATTGTTCCATTTGCCATCACCGGATTTCACGTGAAGAAGGTGATAAGTATGGAGAACCGGTGACTCTGGCCAAGCTCCAAGAAATGAAAGAGATGCCGAACAGCTGTGCTTCCTGCCACGACCATCCCTTTAATCCAAAACAGCTTCATACACCGGGGCTTAAGGGTGCTTATCATCAGCTCTGCATGGATTGCCACAAGGAATCGGAGCAGGTGCCTCATGTTAGGGGACCGATCCTCTACAGCGCCATGGTGAGAGGCCCGGTTGTACGGATCCTGGACACCCGTGCCCCCACCGACTGCCTGGCATGTCATCCGAAAAAGGTTCCTGACCATAAAGATCTTGTTAAGCTGGAAGAAGAGGCTGATGCACTGGCTGTTACGAAAAACTGCCTCTCCTGCCATGAAAACGAGGGAAAGGCTATTCTCAAGACATCCCACTGGAACTGGCATGGCCCTTCTCCTTATACGGTTGGGCATGAAAAACGGAATGATATGGGGAAACGTCACAATACTATCAACAATTTCTGTATAAACCTGAACGGTAACTGGCCTCGCTGCACAAGCTGCCACATCGGATATGGATGGAAAGATGAGAAATTTGATTTCACGGATATGACAAAAATCGACTGCCTGGTATGTCATGACACCACTGGGACCTATAAAAAGGCGCCGGCCGGTGCCGGTTTTCCTAAGAAAGAGGTAGATTTGTTGAAGGTGGCGAACAACGTGGGAAGACCCAGCAGGGCAACTTGCGGGATGAACTGTCATTTTCTGGGCGGTGGTGGAGATGCTGTCAAGCACGGAGACATGAGTTCCGCTATGATAAGGCCCAGTAAAAGCCATGATGTTCATATGGGAGTAACAGAGGGGGGAATGAATTTCAAATGCCAGTACTGTCATAAGACCCGTAACCACATGATATCAGGTCGCAGCATCTCTGTGCCGGTTGCTGAAGGGGATCTTTCCTGTGAGTATTGCCACACGGACAAACCCCATATTGGCAGTGAACTTATTGACCATCACCTTAACAACCACACAAAACATGTGGCCTGTCAGACCTGCCATATACCCATTTACGCAAAAGAAAATCCCACAAAAGTCTACTGGGATTGGTCAACAGCAGGTAAAGACATGAAAGGAAAAAAAGATAAGTACGGTAAATCGACTTTTCATAAGAAAAAAGGAAGCTTCCTGTGGAAGGAGGCTGTAAAGCCGGTGTACATGTGGTATAACGGCACTGTAAAGCGATATGTTATCGGGGATCGCATTAATGAAAATGGTGTAACCGAACTTACAAAGCCTGTTGGAAGTATCGAAGATCCAGCGTCTATGATATATCCTTTTAAAATTCACCGGAGCAAACAGATTAGTGACGCTGTCAATAAATACCTTATAGCGCCGCAGCTCTGGAAGGGATTCTGGAAGCACTGGGACTGGAATAAGGCTGCCAGAGACGGAATGAAATATGCCGGTTTGGAATACAGCGGAAAATATGAATTTATCGAAACAGTCATGTACTGGGGCCTCACCCATGAGGTAGTTCCTAAGGAAAGCGCCCTTTCATGTGCAGAATGTCACAGCTCTCTTGCAAAAGCACCTTATTGCGGGAAATGCCATCAAGAAAGGCCTGGCGTAAACTTCAAAGACCTGGTCTACAAAGGGGTTGACTTTAAATTCCTGGCAGAACTTGGCAGAGACGTAGAAGAATTGATAGGCAAAACCAATTATATCAATTACGAGGCATTAGGCTATGGGGATGATCCAATAGAAATGGGCGGAAGGTTTGACAAGCTTCATTTTGCAAGAACCCAAAGGAAGAAGACGCAATATTAGTAACAGCAATTGACATTGATTTTATCATTCATCAATTTGTTTTTGAATTACTGATAAGTGAATTATAAGGAGGAACAAAATGTTTAAACGTGTTGGTTCTATATTGATTGTTATGGTTTTCCTGGTTGGCTCCATTAGTATTGTCATGGCCGCCGGGAAAGGAAATGCGCGGAAAGGCAAATACCTTTTCCGCAAGAATTGCAGAGCATGCCACAAGGAGGGTGCAACCGGTGACAGGGTTGGTAAACCTTTAAGCCCCATTAGCAAGACACAGGCAGAATGGAAGAAAGTTTTTGATGAGCATGACAAACTGGAATGCAAAGACCAATGGTCGAAGCTGTCCGAAAAGGATCTTCTGGATATATTTACACAGCTTCACGGTCATGCATATGACTCTCCTTCACCGGCTAAATGTGAATGATAGAGTTGTTAACAGATAAAACCTGAGACCTTTGAAAAATGCTCAATTTTGTTCAAGTTCAAGGCAGGCGAAAATTTTAACCACAGGAATACATTGAGTATTTTGAGGATAGCGCTAAAGCTTCACTTCGTGCAAAATGTTGAGCCTAACGCAGAAATTGGGCAAAAGGGGGCGTTTTGCAAAGGTCTCAACCTATTGGAGACTTAAATGGTAGTAAAAAGTAAAGGAACCATATCACGCCGCAATTTCATGAAACTGTCAGGAACAGCTGTGGCGGCTGTAGCCGTTGGGAACCCTTCCAGAATTTTACATGCCCTGGTTTTGGATAAAAACAGGACCAATAGTGCCTCAGTACAGAAAATGTTCTCGGCCTGTGACATGTGTTTCAACAAATGCGGTCTCATAGCCAGATTGGAAAATGGTGTGGTAAAGAAACTTGATCCTAATCCGAAATTTTTAAAATCTCGTGGCATGTTGTGTGCCAGGGGAAATGCGGGGATAAGGCAGTTATATGATCAGGACAGACTAAAGTACCCGCTTCTCAGGAGAGGAGCCAGGGGTGACGGTAATTGGCAGCGTCTTACATGGGATCAGGCCCTGGACCATGCTGCTGAGCAACTGGAAAGAATAGGGAAACAATACACTCGCTGTGGGGTTCTATTCATGGCCGGTACGGATACACAATCCAAATTCGTTCACAGATTCGCTGAAGTTTATGGATCATATAATGTTATTTCCCACGAATCCAACTGTCTGCTTAGTCGAAACAGGGCGTTTTTGGATACTTACGGTGTGGTTCCGATTCCTGATACGCTGAACTGTAAATATGTCATAATGGCGGGTGCGAACAGATTTGAAGCCTTGGTTACTCCTGATAGTATAGATTTAATGACTGCCATGCAAAACGGTTGTAAATTGGTTGTTCTTGATCCTCGCTTTACCAAAACCGCTGCTTTGGCCAATGAGTGGCATCCCATTAAACCTGGTACCGACATGGCCTTTTTCCTGGCCATAGCTCATGTTCTCATCAAAGAAAAATTATATGATGAAAAATTTGTTGCGGAAAAGACTTACGGAATAGATAAGCTTACCGAGCATATTGAAAAGTATACCCCGGAATGGGCTCAAGAGAAATGTGAGATTAAAGCAACGGACATCCGTCGCATTGCCCGGGAACTGGCTGCTGCTGCTCCATCCGCAATAGTATACCCGGGTCGAAGAAGTTCGGATTATGAGGATTCGACCCAGATCCGCCGGTCTTATGCAATTGTAAATGCGTTGTTAAGTAACTGGGACAGACCCGGCGGGCTTATACTTCCCAAGAAAATCAAGCTTGGTTCAATCTCCGTTGATGCGCCGTTTTACGAAGACAACCCTGATGATAGAATCGATGCCGGTAGATCGTTGATGATGTTTGAAGAGGAGGGTTCTTTCAAGCATTCCAGGGATGCCGTTCTTGAAGGCAAACCTTATCCGGTGAAGGGATTTTTTACCTATAAGA